>JADHMX010000083.1 GCA_016779825.1 Synechococcus sp. BS301-5m-G53
TGATCTCCTGGTGGAGGGCGATCGAGCCAAGGCGATTGCCTTAGCGATTGCAGAAGCCGGGGCCGACGATCTAGTGCTGGTGGCCGGCAAGGGGCACGAGGACTACCAGATTCTCGGCACCGAGAAGGTGCACTTTGATGATCGCGAGGAAGCGGAACGCGCCCTGCGTTTGAGGTTGTTGTGACGGATGGTTGATCTGACGCGGTTGCACTGAAGAGGTTGCCCTGAGCCGATCAAAGGGTGCTGATCGCTGCCACCAAGGCGTTGATGTCGTCTGCGGTGGTGCTGATGTGGGTGCAGGCCCTCAAGCAGCTGGGGTCCGCCAGATCGCGAATCCAAAGCCCCTGGGTACCCAACTGCTTCACATGCTCTGCAGGGGGCACATCTCCGTTGATCTGAAAGCTCACTAGTCCGCTGGCGGGTGCCACATCCAGCAGGGGTGTGACGCGCTCCAGTCCTTGCAGTGCCTGCCAGAGGCTGCCGCTGAGGGATCGAATGCGCTCCCAGCGTTGTTGGGCAGAACCCTGTTCTTCCAGCAGTTGCAGTGAGCTGCGCAGGCCGGCCATCAGGGGGACGCAGCTGGTGGCCACTTCAAAGCGGCGGCTGTCGTGGTGAAACAGATCGCTGCTGTTGAGATTGGCTTTGCTTTCATCGCGCAGGCTGCGCCAGCCGATCACGGTTGGAGCGGCCTCGGCAACGACACGCTCGGACAGCGCCACACCCCCCAGCCCTTCGGGCCCACAGGCCCACTTGTGCCCGGTGAACGCATAGATGTCTGCCGCGGCAGCGGCCTCTTCAATGGGGATCTGTCCGAAGCTTTGGGCGGCATCCACCAACAGAAAGGGCTGTTGGGGGTGTTGGTTGAGCTGATCGGCGACGGCGGCAATCGGCATCACCTGTCCGGTGTTCCAGAGCAGATGGCTCAGCACCACCAGGCGCGTGCGGGGGGTGAGGGTCTGCGTGATTGCCTCGATTACGGCGGCATCGCACTGGGCTTGATCCCCCCGCAGATGCTTTACCGGCAGCACGTCGATGGCGAGGTTCTGGCGCCGCGCCAGTTCAACGCAGGCGCTCACCACTCCGGGGTGTTCGCAGTCGCCGATCAGCAACCGGTCTCCTTCAGCAAAGGGAAGTCCCCACAGCGGCAGAACGCAGCCGCTGGTGACGTTCTCGGTGAGGGCAAGCCGATGGGGCGGAACACCGCAGCACTGGGCCAGAAGACGACGGGTGCTGTTCACCTCCGTGGCGATGTAAGGCCAAACATCTGTAGTGAACGGCCCCAGCTCCTGAATGCGCACCCAGCTCGTGGTGATCGCCTCGAGGGATGGACTGGGCAATGGCCCTTGGCCGCCGTAGTTGAAGTACGTCTTGTTCTGCAGGGCAGGGCAGAGGTCGCGCATGGTCACGGCAGTGGCGTGAGCCGAAGGATGGGTGCCACCACGTTGGCAAGGCTTTGTCGCTGTTCCGCGTGTTGGATCGTTGGTCAGCGACTTACGCCCACTTTTTTCTGAATTGTTTGGTCGCTGTTCGTTCCATCTGCCATCCCGACCAACGTCGCCATTCGATCTCTGCTGCAGTCAGGCATTGATCGGCGAGCGATTCATTTTGGTGCTCAAGGGTGCCAAACCGGATGGGGCAAGTAGGACCAGCGTTCACCTCGATCTCCCGACGTGAATCAACCCTGTCGTTCAGGCTCAATCTGTGGTGGTTTTGTTTGATACCGAACCAAGTGGATCGGTATTTCAACTCAGTTTGTTTTGCAACCTTGTAAGCCTGGAATGCTTCAGCTGGCCTTGAGATAGATCTTGCGACCTTTGGCGTCAACCTTGTAGCGACCACCCCTTGGGCCGATGTGAATCACATCGGTTGTTGATGTGTGGATTGGGGTCGGTGGTGCCAAATGTTCCCGCTCAACCACTTCAGCAGCAGGAGCATCTGGCGTCAGAGTCCGCAGGTGTGGTGCCGCTTTGAAGATGTTGAGCCCGAGCTTGCGATACAGAAAATCTGCCATTCGCATGGCGCAATCCTTGAACTTCTTTCATATTTTCTGGTGATGTCAAGTGTGCATGGTGTTGCAGATCTCACCCACTCATCTCCCGTCGACTCAACCGTGATGGTTCGAATATTCCGCTCCGCTTTGTTGGACCTCTGGAAAGTGATCGTTCATGCAGTCCTGGCAGATGCCATGGCTGAAGTTCAGCGTGCTGTGCTGCATCAGGAAATGTTCGATCGGTTGCCAGGTCCCCTCCCTGTCGCGAACTGACTTGCAGTAGCTGCAGGTGGTGATCAGACCTTGCGCATGATGCATCTTGCAGAACTGATCCATCAGGGCCAGGGAACGGCGTCTGAGTTCCAAAAGAGTGGTGGCCTGTTCCGCCAGGCCTTGCATCACCTTGTATTGCGAATTGGTCAGTGATTTGGGAATGCGATCAATCACGCAAAGCGTTCCAATGCGGTGGTTGATATCGGTTTGGAGGGGGAATCCTGCGTAGAGCCGAATGTGGGGTTCTTCCTGAACGAGGGGATTGTCTCGGAATTTCTCGTGAAAGAGTGCGTCCTCCACCACCATTGGTTTGGAATCGAGAATCGTATGGGCGCAAAACGAAATGTCCCGTTCGGTTTCGTTGGCTTCAAGCCCCACCTTTGACTTGAACCACTGACGCTTTTCGTCCACCAAAGAGATCAGGGCAATCGGGGTCTGACAGATCTCTGAGGCCATCTTGGTGATGTTGTCAAACGCCTTTTCCGGCTTCGTTCCCAGGATTCGATATTCACTGAGCGATCTCAGCCGGGCTGCCTCGTTCATCGGCTTGGGTGCTGTCACCATATGTTCAACTCGCTATGCATGCCTTTGCCTTTGGTCTAAGCCATGCATTTTTTATTTTCTGTAAATGTGCAGTGCGAATATTTGCGCTTTGTTGATTTTATGTTTGTCAGATTAATTTAATTTGCTCGTTGGCTTGGTGGCTCATGCAAGCGGCTGCTGGCCATGCTTGAGCTTTGAAGGGGAAGGATGCTGGGCCGGTATCGCCATCACAGGCGATCTGCCTGGATCACTGTGCGTGTTGGGAACGGCATGCTTGCCCCCAAGCTTTCAACCACATCTCCTACCAGTAGCAGCAAGGTGTGTTGCAGTTCGAGTGCGTCGAGATAGTCGTTGCTGGTGCTGCAGCACACCAGCTGGCAATCCAGGCTGGATTCGCCATAGCTCTGAAGAATCACAAAACGCTCGTGTTGCTGATCCACATGCTCATTCCTCTCCAACTGGTGCATGAGCTCTTCGCGGATGGCTGGAATCTTGTTTCGGTCGTTGTAAGTGAGAGAGAAATTGATGGTCACGCGTCGGTTGTCAATTTTACTCATGTTGACCACAGATTGGCTTCCGAAAATGGAGTTCGGGATGAACACAGGCTGCCGGTCATAGGTGCGCAGCTGGGTGTAATACCAGCTGATTTTTTCTACAAATCCTGAAAGTTTCTCCGACGGGATCTCAATGAAGTCCCCCACCACAAAAGGGCGATTGATGTAGAGGGAAAACCCCGTGAGGGAATTGGACACCACGCTTTGTGCGCCGAAGGCGACGGCTGCTGCCCCCAGACCTCCGGCGGTGGCCAGCACGGTGACAGGGACCCCGAGGATCCCCAAAGCAGCCAGTAAAAGCAGCACAAATGAAGTGGTGCTCAGCAGCTTTTCCAGCACATCCACCAGGAACAGCTTTTCCCGGCTGGCGAGGCTGGAGGGCAGGCGCTCTGTGAATTGAGCTCGTTGTCCGAGGAAGCAGCCTTTCCATCGCCGAATGGTCCATGCGGCTCCACAGGTGAGAAGGAAGCTGCGCAAGCTCTCCAGCTCCAGGATCGACAACTTGGCCCGTGTTGGGATCAACTGAAACAGCCAAGTGGTGAGAGCAATAGCCAGCACCGTGCTGCACACGCTCAAGCAGGAGGAGAGCACCAGGCTTCGCCAGGGCTGGCGCCGAAAAACGGTTCTGGACAGGATCTGCAGCACAGCCCACACCGAGGCAGCAATCAGCACGCCAAGCAGGAGTCGTTCCAGACGCCAGGGCAGTTCTGGGATCAGCATGGTGTCAGCACACGCGAGCGTCTTCCTTGATGCTCTCAGCCCATGTACACCAAGGTTTCCCTGCCGTCCCTGAGGGTCACGCTGGTGCGTTGGTACATCTCAGGCACCTCTTCCCAGGCATCAAGGGCTGTCCAGCAAGCGTCGGGCACCCAGTACACCTCTCCTGAGATGGCCCCGTCTCCCCGCCGCAGCATCGGATAGCCCCGGTGCTGGATCTCGATGAAGCCATCAAGGATGCCGTCGCTGTCGCGTTCAGCGCCCTTCAGCAGGTGATGGGCGCTGCCGCTGCTCTTCAGTGATCCGTAGACGAACAGACGCTTCAGAGCACCTGCACCACTTCACTCACTTCGGGGATCGATTCGCGCATTTTGCGTTCAATGCCCATCTTCAAGGTCATCGTGCTGCTGGGGCAGCTTCCGCAGGCTCCCTGCAGACGCACCTTCACGATCGGACCGTCCAGCTCCACCACTTCAACGTTGCCGCCGTCGGCCATCAGGAAGGGGCGCAGTTCATCCAGCACCTTCTCCACGTTCTCCAGCGTGAGGGCCATGGTTTCAGTGCTCATCGGGATGAACCAGACATCAAGACCTCAAGGTTACGGAGTGGCCCCATAGGGTGACGAGAGCGGTTAACCCTCCAGCTCCGGTGCAGCACGACGGTTCGTTCAACCCCGAGGCCCGTTACGACGCCGTGCTCGTGGGCGCTGGAATCATGAGCGCCACTCTGGCGGCGCTACTTCACGAACTTGATCCGCAGCTGCGGATTCTTCTGGTGGAGCGGCTCGAGGCGCCTGCTCTGGAGAGCAGCGCCGCGGTGAACAACGCCGGCACCGGCCATGCCGCCAACTGCGAGCTGAACTACACCCCGATGCAGTCGGATGGGACGGTTGCCACGGCCAAAGCGGTGGCCATCAATGCTTCCTTTGAACGCAGCCTGGAGTTCTGGGGGTCGCTGCGGGAGCGGGGCGATCTCGACACCGGCAGCTTTCTCCACCAGGCGGCTCACATCAGCGCCGTCTGGACGCCGGAGAACATTGCCTTTCTGCGTCAGCGCTACAGCCAGCTGAAGGAGCTGCCGGCCTTTGCGCGGATGCGCTGGAGCGAAGACCAGAGCGAGCTCACCGAATGGATGCCCCTGGTGATGGCGGGCCGTGATCTCAAACAGCCGGTAGCGGCCACCCGGATTGATCGGGGCACGGACGTGGATTTCGGCACCCTCACCAGGGCCTATCTGATGCCCTTGCAGCAGAGCGGAGCACTCACCGTTGAGTACGGCACCCAGGTGCAAGACCTCAAACGTCTGCGCCGCAGCGACATGACCGAGGCCGACTGGCGCGTGGTGCTCAAAGGGCCCTCCGGCAAAAAAGAAGTGCGGGCTCCCTTTGTCTTCCTTGGTGCTGGTGGTGGTGCCCTGCCGCTGCTGCAACGCTCCGGGATCCCGGAGGCCGCTGATTTCGCTGGCTTCCCGGTGAGTGGCCTCTGGTTGGTGTGCGGTGATACGCAGCTGGCCGACCGTCAGCGCGCCAAGGTCTATGGCAAGGCGGCCGTAGGGGCCCCGCCGATGTCGGTGCCCCACCTCGACACCCGCTGGATCGATGGCAAGCGCTCGCTGTTGTTCGGCCCCTTTGCCGGCTTCAGCAGCAAGTTCCTCAAGCAGGGTTCCCTGCTTGATCTGCCCGCCTCCGTGCGCGCCACCAATCTGCTGCCAATGCTGCAGGTGGGTGCCACCAATTTCGAACTGGTGCAGTACCTGATCAATCAGCTGCGCCAGAGCCCAGCAGAGCGGCACGAGGCGCTGCAGCAGTTCATGCCCACCGCCCGTGCCGAAGACTGGACCCTCTCGGTGGCGGGCCAGCGGGTGCAGATCATCAAACGCAGCAAGCAGGGCGGCCGGCTGCAGCTGGGAACCGAGGTGGTGGCCTCCGGTGATGGCTCCCTGGCGGCACTCCTTGGCGCTTCCCCGGGAGCGAGCACGGCGGTGACGATCATGTTGGAGGTGCTGCAGCGCTGCTTCAAGCAACGGCTCGACAGCGATGCCTGGCAGCAGCGGCTGCAAGCGCTGTTGCCCAGCATCCATGAAGACCCTCAGCAGGATCCGCAGGTGCTGCAGCGGATGCGGGCGCGCAGCGATGCCCTGCTGGGGCTCACCGTCTGAGCGTCATTCCCCGACATTCACCAAGACAACGCCGGCCGTGATCAAAGCGATGCCGATCAATTGGGCGGGCTGCAGCATCTGGCTGTAGGCGAATCGCCCCACCAGCACGATCACCACGGTGCCGATGCCGCTCCAGAGGGCATAGGTGATCCCCAGGGGAATGCTCAGCACCACCTTGGAGAGCAGGGCCATGGCAAGGGCGTAGGCGCTGAACACCAGCAGGGTGGGCAGCGGTCGGGTCATGCCTTCTGACAAGCGCAGGCACGAGGTGCCGATCACCTCAGCGCTGATCGCCAGCAGCAACAGGGTCCAGGGATTGCTCATGACCTCTGGTGCCGCTCCTTAGGATTGAGACAACGACTAACTCTGGACCCGAGACGGGATTCCGCCGCTGCATGACCGACGCCCCCGTCTCACGGATCCGCAACTTCTGCATCATTGCCCACATCGACCACGGCAAGTCGACCCTGGCCGACCGCTTGCTGCAGGACACGGGCACCGTGGCCAACCGGGACATGCAGGAGCAGTTCCTGGACAACATGGATCTGGAGCGGGAGCGGGGGATCACGATCAAGCTCCAGGCCGCCCGGATGAATTACACGGCGGCGGATGGGGAGGAGTACGTCCTCAACCTGATCGACACCCCGGGCCACGTCGATTTTTCCTACGAGGTGAGCCGCAGCCTTCAGGCCTGTGAAGGGGCGCTGCTGGTGGTGGATGCCAGCCAGGGCGTGGAAGCCCAGACCCTGGCCAACGTGTATCTGGCGCTGGACAACGATCTGGAGATCATCCCGGTGCTCAACAAGATCGATCTGCCTGGTGCGGATCCCGACCGGATCAAGGAAGAGGTCGAGGCGATCATCGGTCTCGATTGCAGCAATGCCATTTCCTGCTCGGCCAAGACCGGCTTGGGTGTCCCCGAAATCCTGCAGGCCGTTGTGGACCGGGTGCCCCCGCCGAAGGATGCGGTGGAGGAGCCCACCAAGGCGCTGATCTTC
>JADHMX010000084.1 GCA_016779825.1 Synechococcus sp. BS301-5m-G53
TACCAGACCTTGCTGGGGTCCTTGCCGTCCTGGGAACGGCAGAACACCCAGCGCTCCAGCAACCACAAGCCCAGGCCGTAGGCCGCGAGCCCGACGCCGAAGGCGAGGCCATAGCCCGTCAAGGAGCTGCTAAGCAGCGTGCCGATGTTGGCCGGCATGAAGGATGACAACACCAGAAACGAGGTGCTCACCGGGGCTCCCCACTGGGTCAAGGCCACCACAGCAAGCGGTGGGAGCACATAGACCCAGGTGAAGGGCTCGGGCCATGGGAACTCCTTGCCAGGCACACTGAGCCGCCCCCAGGTGGGATCACCGTTGTTGAGGAACCAGCCCAACAGCAGGACTCCACACGTCACCGTGCAGATGAACAGCATCTGCACCAGCTTCGGGGTGCGTTTGCGGTTGGAGGAGAGGTAGGTGCCGAGGGTCTGGAGCGAATCGTTCGCCACAACCGAATAGGCCGCCAGCAGGAAGCCGACGATCATCCAGATGCTCACATCCATGAATCCGATCAAACCGATGGATCGACTCCGTTGTACTGAGCCCCAGAAGGGACGACGGTGCTCCAGGCAACCCTGACGCTTGGCCCAAAGAGAATGTTGTGTGGTCGACGGTGATGCACCACCGGAGCGATTCGACCACGGAAGTACGTTGACGGAGAAAGAAGTGTTGAGCGATACACAACCGAATTTCTTAATGACGAACGGATTTGACCTCAGCCAAGACCAAGGCCAAATCTCAGTTCCCGTCGGGCATCGCTCAGCCCGGCTTTCAAGCCCCTGCTAGCGGCTTGACTCACAGATCATGGGCCGAAAAGAACGAGCTTGCAGGACAGTCGGCAACGATTTTTCGACATTCACAAATTCCGTTCGAGACCGAACCTGGGACTGCTGATCTTCAAAGACCTGACCATGCGTGGGGATCGAGCATGACCCAAATCACAGGTTCAGTCGCGGCAGATCACGGATCGCCCCGTGAGTTCCGGAGATGGTGCAAACAACCCAAAACGTTCGCGCCATGACCTTCACACTCTCTGGCTTCGACCACTGGACGTTCCAGGTTGTCTTTTACGGCGGCCTGCTGGTGCTTGAAGCCATGCAAGACGACCTGCGGATTAGTGCTGTGCTCAATCCAATGGACGACACCCGGAGCCGCGCCCATCAGTTGATTTCACGCCCGAGCTGCGCCCTGATCAGCGGGGGCATCCGATAGCTCAATACTGCCCCTTTGATCAGTTCACCACCTTCAAGCTGCGAATCCCAGAGGCCTTCACCCAACGGGCCAGCGCGTCGATGTCAGCCCGCTCGGGGATGCAGATGCAGCCCGTGCCGGGATAACAGCGGTGGATTCCCAGGGCGCTGCGGGTGGTGCCGAAGCGAGGGGTGAGGTCAAACCACAGATCATTCCCCCACGGTTCCGGACGCCCCAGGCTGTAGAGACCGGCGGGCAAAGGGGCTGCATTGCCGGGGCTCCAGCGGCGATCAGCGCTCTGACGCCCGGCGACACCACTGGCCGCTGGCCAGCTGGCCAGCAAGGTCGGTCCGCGGTGCAGTTCCACCTTCCAGATGCGGTTGCCGTCCGGGAACAGCTCGGCCGTTCGGCGGGTGCTGAGCTGCAATCCCCCGCCCTGCAGAAGCGCTGCCGTTGGCCCCTGTTGCCCGGGGAGATCAGAAGCGGCCACAGCAACGCTGCTCCCCAGCAGCAGAGGCAGCAGGAGTGCATGGCGCAGCATCACGATCGTCATGAACGGTGCACCCACTTTGGGGCTGCCACGATGGCCTGCAGCAGACCAAGCCTTGGTGGACGTTCTCGATCTGTTTCCCCGCTCCATCCTTCGGGGCACCCTGCCGGATCCTCTGCTCCAGCAGCTGACTGGGCTGAGCGAAAGCGTTCTTGCCCATCCTGAGTCCAGCCCCGATGCGTCAGCGAAGCTCGCAGGTCAACTGCGTCAGCAACGCGAACTGAGGCCTGATCAACCCGGCGTGCAGGAGCTCAGCAACAACCACCTGCTGCCGGCCTGTGATCGCTGGATCAGCCATGTGATGGACCGTCAGCCTCCGCAAGGTCGCGGCCCCTGGGTTCCCGGTCGCTACCGCTTGCAGATGATTGATCTCTGGCTCAATTGCCAGACCGCCGGTGACTACAACCCCACCCACACCCATGGCGGCAGCTTTTCAGGAGTGATCTTTCTGAAGGTGCCACCCCAGATCAACGCCAACAGCTTTGATGGCCAACTCTGCTTCCATGGCCCGGAAGATTGGCACATTCAATCGTTCCGCACCGGAATGGCGCACTACGTGCTTCCTGTTCCGGGGGAGTTCTACGTGTTCCCGGCCTGGCAGCCCCATTCGGTGATGCCCTTCCGCGGTGATGGGGAACGTTGGTCGCTGGCCTTCAATGTGGTGGCCGTGCCGGGTGTTGCACCCACCGCCATGCAGCAGCCCGCACCCCAGCAACAACCCCTGGGCAACGTCTCCCTTTCGAGTCAGCGGCCCACGGCCAAAGGATTCTGAGGAGAACTGTCAGAGTCTTCCGATTGCATCTGTTCAGGATTCATGGGTGACACCGAGCCGCTCCAGCAGGCCAAAGCGATCGCATCGGCGCTGGAGCAGTTGGCCGATCAGTTGCGCCCTGAAGTAATTCGTGCAGCACGGCTGGATGACGACGGACGCCGGGATCTCGACCGGATCGAGTACGCCCTGGGAACCATCGGCAAGGCGTTGATCCTGACGGACTATTCCATCGACGAAGAAAAGGACATCGACAAGCTCAAGGCCTTCCGCGAATCACAGAAGGGGATGGACTGAGTTCAGACGCTGCTCCAGCGCAGCACCTGGTGCTGAACGGCCCCATCAGGCGTTACCTCAAGCAGCCTGCCGCCTGGATCATCGGCACGACCCAAAGGGCAGGGCTGCACCGCTTTGAAACTGCAGAGCGTGGAAGGGCATCCGAGCAGAGCAACGTCAGGCCGCTTGCCCCAGAAGCCCTGCCAATGCTGATGAATGTGTCCGAAGAGCACCGCCCGCAGGGCGCGATGGGGACGCAACAGCTCCTCAAGACAAGCCTGATCGAGAAGCCGAATCGCATCCATGCCGGCATCGCCGATGGCGATCGGTGGATGGTGGAGCGCGACCACAAGGGGCAGATCACGACGCTCCGCACGCTGGAGGCGCTGCTCCAGCCAACGGAGCTGACACGAGCCGAGCTCACCTGCAGCTGAACCCACCCGATGGCTGCTCAGCAGCAGCAGCCTCACGCCCTTCACCAGCAAATCAGCGGGAGCTGTTGCCGAAGTCCTCCCCAGCACCGCATCCAGCAGCAGCGGGTGATCGTGGTTGCCGGGTATCAAAGCGACCGGGCAGCGCGCGTGTTGGCTTAAGGCTCGCCGCAGCCGGACATAACCACCCCAACTTTCGTCCTGGCAAAGGTCCCCTGTCACCAGCACCAAGTCAGGGTTCAAGGCGCAACCAACCTGAAGAGCTCGCTCAAAGTGAGCAAGGGCCGGCCGTCTCCGCACCAGCCCCTGCTCAGCCGCCACCAGATGAGGATCACTGAGTTGAAGAATCCGCATCGGAATCGCCTTCAGGAATGGACTGCCAGCCGCTGCTCCAAAGGGTTGGATCGTTGAGCTCGCACCAGAGCACTCGCTCACGATGCGACGGAGCCAGCACTGCCGCCAACTCAACCCACCGCTGCGGGCCATGCCCGCCTTGCGTGATCAGCTCGAAATGGCGGTAACCGGCCACCGGGCGCTGGCTGGTCCAGGCCCTTGCAGGACGCCAGGCCATCAGCCGGCGACGAAAACCTGACTCACGGTGCTCTCAATCACATGCCCTGAAGCCGCGATCACGTCGGTGTTGTCGGCAATGAATTGCTCCATCACGCCGGGAGCGGCTTGCATCACCGCACAGACCTTAGTGGGGTCGTCCTTGCTGACTCCCCGGTAGAGGGAAGTGATGCCAGCGATTTTCTGAAGCGGCAGGGATGCGTCATAGGTGGAAACCCATTCGGCAAACGACTTGGTGATGGTGAAGGTGAGGACGTGGGTTTCCATCGACCAGAACGACAGCGCGGGCGGACGTTATCACCAACATTCATCTCCCTCATGAGCAACCGACGGGATCAAACCAAGCCCCTGAACCCGAGAAGACAGCACTCTCATTAAGGCCTACTCTTGAGAATGAGGGAGCAGAAGCCGTGACATCGTCCTCCGCGCCTGCCGCAACGGACATCACCCTGCAGCAAGGGCTGCATCAGGACGGGCGCCGCCTGACCCCGCAGCGCAAACGCGTTCTTGAGCTGTTCGAACGCTGTGGGTCCGGCTGCCACCTCAGTGCTGAAGAGGTGCACCAACAACTGGCGGCCCTTGAGATGAAGGTGTCTCTGGCAACGGTGTATCGCACCCTGCGCTTGCTGGCCGACATGGGCCTGCTCCAGGAGCTGGAACTCAGCGAAGGGGGGCGACGCTTCGAGCTCGCCGTTGACGATCACCGCCAACATCACCATGTGGTGTGCATTCGTTGCGGCCGCACCGAGGAATTCGAAAGTGAACCCGTGCTGGCAGCAGGAGCTGCTGCCGCCGCCCATGTTGGTTTTCAGTTAATTGAAACGAGCCTGAACGTGCGTGCGATCTGCCCCAAGTGTCAGGGGTAGAGCGCAACACATGAATCATTCGGCACGAAATTCCTTGTCGTAGAGATCGGCCACCAGAAGCTCAATCAACTGGACAGACACCAATTCTTTTTCGCGTCTCAAGCTGTTCAGCAGAATCTGAACCTGGCGATGGTGCATCAACGACACCTGACCCATCTCCAACCATTGGGAACTGAGCAGCGCTTGAAGGCGTTGACGTGGCGACGACGGTGACATCAGATGCGCCCTGTTTCGCACACTGAAGCCAGCACCATGGCCGCTGAAAAGGCATAAGCAACGGAAGTCTTCCGAAGCTTTTGTGAAGCGAACGCGCGGGCTGCTTACTGAGGATGCTCGTTGCAGGGCATCCAGTAGCGATCGCCCATGCGATGCACGCCTTCGCAACCCAATTGACGCGCCTGTTCCTCCGCCTCTTCGCGACTGGGATAGGCCAGATAGCGGGGATTGGTGGTGGAGCGGATCTGAATCAAGCCCATGCTCATCGGGCCGGCGGTGATCACCCCCATGGTGTTCACACCAACCGCCACCAGTCCCATTCCAACGACGGCGGCATTAATCACGCCCATCGCCACCACACCAATCGAAACGACCCCCATTGGGACGATGCCGATGCAGATCACCCCCATCGGCACGATGCCGATGGAGATGGTGCCCAGGGGAGCGACGCCAATTGCGATCCGCTTCGGCTTGCTGCCGCAGTGTCCTCCTTCACTCATGAATCAGTGGGACCCCTTGTGATCCATCTCACCGTGCTTGTCGCAGACCATCCACATCTCTCCCATCTGATGGGCACCCTTGCAGCCGAACCCCGGAGCAGCCGCTTCGGCCTCAGCCTTCGTGTTGAACATGGCCTGCTTGGGCTTTCCATGGCTTCCAGCCATGGCCGATGTCGCAGACAAGATCAACGCAGCAGTAGCGAAACAAATGCGTTGCAACGGACTGGCCTCATCACAGATTCACCCACTATGCCCATAACGCGCCGATCAACCCTGAAGCGCGCCGCCACAACTGGACCCGGCGCCAGCCGTGCAGCCAAAACAATGCGGGGCCGTGTGGATGGGCTGATCCACCGGAACGGTCTCAAGGCAGATCAGATCACGAAGGTGACGCACCTCACCGGGGCAGGGCAGGCCGAGCTGTTGATTGAAATCACAGTCGTAGAGATGGCCCTGCCAATCCACACTGATCAGCTGGCGACACATCACAGCCCCGAGATTGTCCGGGTTGTGCGAATCCTCAAGAAGGGCCTGATAGCGCTGCAAGTCGCCACTGCGTTCCAGTTGCTTGGCGAAACGTTGAATGGGCATGTTCGCCAACGTGAGCAGACGATCAAAGCGAATTCCCAACCCACCTAAGGCGTTCTTGTAATCCGCCTCCAAGGCCTGCTGGGGAGGAGGCAGAACCGGACCCAGCGGGTTGTAAACGAGATCCAGCTGCCGGTTTGGATCGCCCGTTCCATAGCCCAGGGCATTGAGCTGGCGCAGTCCGCTGACGCTGCGCTCAAACACCCCATCACCCCTCTGTTGGTCAACGTTCTCGGCGCTGTAACAGGGCAAGGAGGCGGTGATGCAAACCCCCTGCTCCGCCAGAAATTCAGCCAGGTCCTCCTGGCCGGGTTCACTGAGGATCGTGAGATTGCAGCGGTCAATCACTGTGGTGCCGCGTGAGCGTGCCTGGCGCACCAACGCGCGAAAGCCTGGGTGCAACTCCGGTGCTCCCCCCGTGAGATCAAGGCAGGAGATGGAATGCCGGTCGAGGATCTGCGGAATCAACGCCAGCAGATCCGCAGACATCATCTCGGTGCGGGTGGGTCCTGCATTGACATGGCAATGGGCGCAGCTTTGGTTGCAGCGGTACCCGAGATTCACCTGCAACGTTGTGAGAAGTCCGCGCTTCAGGGGCGGGAAAACACTCTCAACAACAGTCACCGGCTCCCTGCGGATGAGGCTGATTCTTCCAGAACCAGGATCAACGCGTGGAGGCAAGCATTCCGCTGCGGCGGAACTGATGGTCAAACTTGATGCCGGTGACCGCATCTGTGCAGACGGGTTCTGAGGCCGGCAGGTCAACCCTGCAGTGGGGGATCTGAGCTTCCATCACCGCATGAATCGATAAGGCGACGATCGGCAGCGCAGTGCCGCTGAAGACGGCAAGAACGGCAAAGGCTTTGGCGAACATGGAGTGGAAGTTGGCGTTGAACCAACCCTCCTCAATTCAGCCCTGATCCCTGATGACGCCGCTCAAGCGAGGGCGTGATTTAGCGCACAACGAACGGCGCACGTCGCTCGGAGAGCTGGCGGAACCAGGCGATGTATTGCTCCGGGCCATCAGGCATGAGTGTGTCAATCCGCAGGGGGTCCTCCGGATCGGTGATGCCTTGCAAACTCCCGTCGGCATGGCTGGGGCGATCCACTTCTCCATGGCTGCTGTCGACGAGAACAACGCGATTGGGTTGACCGCACCAGGCACCGAGGTCCTGCAGCAGGTTGAGGAAACCGCGATCACTCCCCCCCCGTAACCAGTTCTTGCCAT
>JADHMX010000085.1 GCA_016779825.1 Synechococcus sp. BS301-5m-G53
CATCGCTCTGAGCTGATCGTCACCAACTGGTTGAGAGGAACGTCTTCATGCATATCTCCGTCGTTGGTCTCAGTCATCGCACGGCACCGGTGGAGATCCGGGAACGCCTGAGCATTCCTGAGCAGACCATGGAGACGTCCCTCCAATCCCTTCGCGGCAACGAGCAGGTGCTTGAGGCATCCATCCTCAGCACCTGCAACCGCCTTGAGATTTACACCTTGGTTCGCAATCCGGACCTTGGCGTGTCTGCTGTCAGCGATTTCCTCAGCAGCCACTCTGGCCTTGAGACAGGAGAACTGACTCCTCACCTCTTTAGTTACCATCACGAAGACGCAGTCGACCACCTGATGCGGGTGGCAGCGGGCTTAGACAGCCTCGTACTTGGGGAAGGACAGATCCTGTCCCAGGTGAAGAAAATGATGCGGCTCGGGCAGGAGCACAAATCTCTCGGCCCGATCCTGAATCGTCTGCTCACCCAGGCCGTCACCACCGGTAAGCGTGTTCGCAGCGAGACCAACCTCGGCACCGGAGCTGTTTCCATCAGTTCTGCGGCCGTTGAGCTGGCCCAGCTCAAGCTCGGTCAATCCCGAGGCCTTGACCAATTGGTCACCCTTGAAAGTGAGCAGATCGCCGTTGTCGGTGCCGGCCGGATGAGCCGGCTGCTGCTGCAGCATCTGCAAGCCAAAGGCGCCTCTGGCGTGGTGCTGCTGAACCGTACCGTTGAGCGGGCGGAACAGCTTTCGGCTGACTTCCCTGATCTCCCTGTTCAGTGCCGGCCGCTCTCGGATCTGGATCAGTATCTGAGCACCTGCTCGCTGATGTTCACCAGCACAGCAGCTGATGAACCGATCATCGATGCCGCACGCTTGGCTCCCCTCAACAGGCGCAGCAAGCTTCGCCTGATTGATATCGGAGTGCCCCGCAACATCGCTGCCGATGCCGCTGATATGGACGGCGTTGAGTCCCACGATGTGGACGACCTTCAGGAAGTCGTCGCGCGCAACCAGGAAGCCCGCCAGGCGATGGCGCGAGAAGCTGAGCAGTTGCTTCAGCAGGAAGCGCAACAGTTCCTCGAATGGTGGGACAGCCTTGAGGCCGTACCCACAATCAATCAACTGCGTTCGTCGATGGAGTCGATCCGTACGGAGGAACTGCAGAAGGCGCTCAGCCGAATGGGCCCAGACTTCTCCGCCCGGGAGCGCAAGGTTGTTGAGGCCCTGAGTAAGGGGATCATCAACAAAATCCTTCACACACCAGTGACCCAGCTGCGGGCTCCTCAGACCCGTCAGGATCGTCAGCAGGCCCTCCGAATTGTCGAAAGACTGTTTGATTTGGATCCGTCTTGATCTGGTGAGACGTTCAGTCGCGAACTGAATCCCAGTAATCTCGACCGATTCTTCCCGAAGACGGTTTCGAAGCCAAAAACTCCGGTAAGTTCTTGCGGCAACGCCGATTTGGGATAGCGGCATGAAGCGGGTTCTGGCCATCATTCTGGGCGGCGGTGCGGGCACTCGCCTGTACCCGCTCACAAAAATGCGCGCCAAGCCAGCTGTGCCTCTTGCTGGCAAATATCGACTGATTGATATTCCGATCAGTAACTGCATCAACTCCGACATCAACAAGATGTACGTGATGACGCAGTTCAACAGTGCGTCACTGAACCGCCACCTCAGTCAGACCTACAACCTCAGCAATTCCTTTGGCGGAGGTTTCGTTGAGGTTCTCGCTGCCCAGCAGACGCCCGATAGCCCTTCATGGTTCGAAGGCACAGCTGATGCTGTCCGCAAATACCAGTGGTTGTTTCAGGAATGGGATGTTGATGAGTATCTGATTCTTTCCGGCGACCAGCTGTACCGGATGGATTACAGCCTCTTCATTGAGCATCATCGCCGCACGGGAGCCGATCTCACTGTTGCAGCCCTTCCTGTTGATCCTGCGCAGGCTGAGGCTTTCGGCCTGATGCGCACGGATGAAAACGGCTCGATCAAGGAGTTCCGTGAGAAGCCCAAGGGCGATTCTTTGCGCGAGATGGCCGTTGACACCTCACGCTTCGGTCTCACCGCTGAATCGGCGAAGGAGCGGCCCTATCTGGCTTCGATGGGCATTTATGTCTTCAGCCGGAAGACCCTGTTTGGTCTGCTCGACAAGCATCCTGGCCACAAGGACTTCGGCAAGGAGGTGATTCCTGAAGCCCTTGCGAGAGGCGACAACCTTCAAAGCTATGTCTTTGACGATTACTGGGAAGACATCGGCACTATCGGTGCCTTCTACGAAGCAAATCTGGCGCTGACGCAACAGCCAAAGCCTCCGTTCAGCTTCTACGACGAAAAGTTCCCCATTTACACCCGTCCCCGTTACCTGCCCCCCAGCAAGCTGGTGGACGTTCAGATCACCAACTCCATCATTGGAGAGGGATCCATCCTCAAGTCCTGCAGCATTCACCACTGCGTGCTGGGTGTGAGAAGCCGTATTGAAAGTGACTGCGTCCTGCAGGACACACTCGTCATGGGTTCTGATTTCTTTGAATCGAGCGACGAACGTGCTGTTCTTCAGGAACGTGGTGGCATCCCACTGGGTGTTGGCAAAGGCACCACAGTGAAACGGGCCATCCTCGACAAGAACACCCGCATCGGTTCAGGGGTGTCGATCATCAACAAGGACAACGTCGAAGAAGCCGATCGCTCTGATCAGGGTTTCTACATTCGCAACGGCATCGTGGTGGTTCAGAAAAACGCCACCATTCCCGATGGCACGGTGATCTGATCACCGTGGCCTTGGGTCTCCAGGACCACTCCACCCTTTTTGGGTGCTTCATTCCTGACACAACTTGTGTGATTTGCGGTCGATCTGCCCCTGCATCAACACACTGAGTTCAGCTGTCAGTGGTCCTTCAGACCATGTCCAAGTCTCACTTCGGCCTCATCGGTCTCGGCGTGATGGGGGAGAACCTCGTCCTCAATGCGGAGCGCAACGGTTTTTCCAGCGTTGTTTACAACCGCACCTATGCCAAAACCGAAGACTTCCTCAATGGTCGTGGCAAGGACAAGAACATCCAGGGCGCCACTGACCTGGAAGATTTCGTCGCAAAGCTGGAACGCCCCCGACGGATTTTGATGATGGTGAAGGCTGGGCCTGCCGTCGATGCCGTCGTTGATCAACTTTCTCCGTATCTCGAAGAAGGCGATCTGCTGATTGATGGGGGCAACTCCGATTATCACGACACTGAACGCCGGGTGAAGCAGCTCGAGAGCAAGAGTTTCGGCTTCATCGGCATGGGGGTCTCCGGTGGTGCCAAAGGCGCCCTCGAGGGACCGAGCATGATGCCGGGAGGAACCAAAACGTCCTACGAGGCGATTGAAAGCCTTGTGAACAAGATGGCGGCCCAGGTTGAGGACGGCCCCTGTGTCACATACATCGGCCCGGGGGGTTCAGGTCACCTGGTTAAAACGGTCCACAACGGCATCGAGTACGGCATCGAGCAGATCCTGGCCGAGGGCTACGACCTGATGAAGCGGGTCAAAGGAATGACCGGCGTGCAGATGGCCGATGTTCTGGGCCAATGGAATGCCACAGAGGAGTTGTCGTCCTATTTGGTGGAAATCACGGAAGTGTGTCTTCGCACCAAGGACCCCGTCGATGGCAGTGATCTGGTGGAGAAAATCACCGATCAGGCGGGCCAGAAGGGCACGGGTCTCTGGACGGTGGTGACGGCACTGCAGATGGGTGCCTCGGTTCCCACCATCTATGCATCGCTCAATGCGCGTGTGATGAGCTCCATGAGGCCCCAACGGATGGCCGCTGAATCCATCCTCAAGGGTCCTGCGATCAAAGACTTTGATCTGGGGACGCCTGACGATGCCATGTCTCCGTTGATGGATGCCACGGTGCTGAGCTGTATTGCCAGTTATGCCCAGGGCATGGAACTGCTGCGCATTGCCTCCCAGGATCTCGACTATGAGCTCCACATGCCGTCCATCGCTCAGATCTGGAAAGGCGGCTGCATCATTCGCGCGCGCCTGCTCAAGCGGATTCAGGATGCCTTTGACGCTGATCCCCAACTGCCCAACCTGATGGTGGATCCCTGGTTTGCCGAGCAGATCAACCGCCGTCTGCCTGGACTGGCCCAGGTTGTAGCAGGTGCCGCGGAGGCAGGAATCCCTGTTCCCTGCTTCAGCAGCACCCTCGACTACATCAACAGCTACCGCTCCGGTCGCCTTCCCCAGAATCTGGTTCAGGCGATGCGCGACTGCTTTGGCTCCCACACCTACCAAAGGGTCGACAAGGAGGGCACGTTCCACACCGAATGGCTCAGCTGAGCGGTTGATCGATGACCAACTACCGCATCGAGCGGGCGAAGGATCCCCAGGACCTTGCCCGCCAGGCCTCTGAAACGATTGCCGCTCAGATTGATCTGGCATTGGATCAACGGGACCGCTGCCAGATCGCACTCTCTGGCGGAAGCACACCCGCCAGGGCCTATTCCCTGTTGGGTCAAGAGCGGCTGCCCTGGGATCGTGTTGATGTGGTGCTCGGTGACGAGCGCTGGGTCGCTGCCGAAGATGAGTCCAGCAATGCCGGCATGCTGCGGCGCACCCTGCTCGCCACCGGGCCGGGAGCCTCGGCTGCCTTTCACCCGGTGCCCACCGTGGAACTGGACAGTCCTGAGGCGAGTGCCCAGGCCTTCGCTGACCAGATCTCTCAGCTTTGCTCAGGAGAACCACCAGTGTTCGATGTGATGCTGCTGGGCCTGGGGGATGACGGCCATACCGCATCCCTTTTCCCCGGCACTGAGGCTCCAGCGGTGCTGGATCGCTGGGCGACCATCGGACGCGGCAAAGGGTTGGATCGAATTACCTTGACGGCTCCTGTGCTCAGTGCAGCCCGTCAGGTGATCTTTCTGGTGAGTGGGGCCGGCAAGCAGGAGGCCCTCAGGCGACTCGTGGATCCCTCCGAATCCGCCGATCGCACCCCCGCTCGGTTGGTTCAACCTGCTAGTGATGTGCTGGTCCTTGCCGATCAGGATGCAGCCGCCGGCCTCTGAGCAGATTCTTTTCCAGGGCAGCGACTTTGCTGACTGGGCCAGTCTGAACGACACGATCATGGGTGGCCGATCCCGTGCCGGTTGTCGCGTGACCCCCGACGGACTCGTGCTCGAGGGGGATCTTGTCGAAGCTGGTGGTGGATTCGTGAGCTGCCGCTCTCCCCGTCTGCAGCCCCCACTCGACCTCTCGCCTTTCTCCGCACTGCAACTGGATGTGGAGGGAGAAGGCAGAACGCTGAAGATCGCTATCGGTTGCCGGGATGGGGCGATGGGACTCACTGAATTGATCCCTGGGGGGCTTCGGTGGGTGGTGGATGTTCCAACCCAACCCGATGGAGTCACTCCTGTGGTGGTGCCTTTTGCCGACCTCAGACCCACGGTGCGGGCCAAGCCCGTTGGCCTACCGCTGCGTTTCGATTCCAGTGGCATCACCCGCATTCAGGTGCTGCACTCCAAATTTGGTGATGCGGGGGATCTCAATCCAGGTTTTCGTGCCGGATCCATCCGCATGCTGATTCGTTCGATCCGCGCCTTGCCCTGACCCCATGGACCTTCTGGTGTTGATTGCCAAGGCGGCAGATGTCTGTCTCAAGCCCTGGAGCCATGCGGTTGTCCTGATTGATCCCTCGGCTCGCGAGCAAATCGACGACCTGCATGTGCGGATTGAATGCCGCGATGACGAGGGCCAGCGTTGTTTGGATCAGGATCTTGAACTGGAGATCTATCGGAGTGGCGACGAAATCAATCTGATGGTCAGCTGGTGGGACCAACCCGAACGTCCCATGCTCTGGCACGGGCGCCATCCGGTGTGGATGGATGGCGCTTCGGGTGAGCGTTGTGCAGCTCCGCAGGATGCCGCTCCTCTGGAGGGGTTGGCTCGGCGTTTACGGGCTCTGGTGCAACCGGCGGCTTGATTCGCCTGGATCAGTCGGCGTGGTCGGTTGTTGCACCCCGGCTCGAACTGGAAACCAACCTCGCGTATTTACCGAGGATTCCATGGCGATAGCGCGGTTCCGGTTTGCTCCATCCCGCCCGCCGACGCTCAAGTTCCGCCTCATCCACGTTGAGTTGGAGCAGCCGTTGGTCGGCGTCGACGGTGATGCTGTCGCCCTCCTGAACCAGGCCGATCGTTCCACCAACAGCAGCTTCAGGGGCCACGTGGCCCACCACCAGGCCGTAGGTGCCACCGCTGAAGCGGCCATCGGTGATCAGGGCAACCTTGTCGCCCAGGCCTTGTCCCACGATGGCTGAGGTGGGAGCCAGCATTTCCCGCATGCCGGGGCCACCGACGGGGCCTTCGTAGCGAACCACGACCACATCACCGGCCTTGATCTGCTTCTCGAGGATGGCTGCCAGGCAGTCTTCCTCGCTTTCGAACACCCGAGCCGGGCCAGTGAGCACAGGCGTTTTCACCCCGCTGATCTTGGCCACGCTGCCTTCGCAGGCCAGGTTGCCCTTGAGGATGGCCAGGTGGCCTTTGGCGTAAAGGGGATTGCTCAGCGGCCGGATCACGTCCTGCCCGGCGGGCGGCTCGGACGGCACGTCTGCCAGCAGCTGCTTCAGGCTTTTGCCTTCCACCGTGCGGCAGTCGCCATGTAGCAATCCGGCATCCAGCAGCAGTTTCATCACCTGGGGTATGCCGCCGGCATTGTGCAGATCAACGGTCACGTAGCGACCACTGGGCTTGAGGTCACAGATCACTGGAACGCGTTGTCGGATCCGTTCGAAATCGTCGATGTTGAGGTCGACGCCAGCCGTGCGGGCAATGGCCAGAAGATGCAGCACCGCATTGGTGGAGCCACCCACCGCCATGATCACGCTGATGGCGTTTTCAAAGGCTTCTTTGGTGAGCAGATCCAGGGGGCGGATGTTGGCTTTTACCGCATCCACCAGCACCTCGGCGGAGCGGGCGGCACTGTCGGCCTTTTCTTCGTCCTCCGCAGCCATCGTGGAGCTGTAGGGGAGGCTGAGCCCCATCGT
>JADHMX010000086.1 GCA_016779825.1 Synechococcus sp. BS301-5m-G53
AGGCAAATCAGCTGAAACCACCGTGAGCGTGCGGTTCGATCTCTCCGATTGGCAACCGGATGCAGCTGAGGAAGGCATCGAAGCTCCGGCAGAGGGACCCTGGATCCGGTCCGATCAGACCGAATGGACAGTGACCCGGAAATTACGGGTGATGCCTGGCGGCTCTTACAACAGCAGTTACAGCGCCGACGGGATCCCTTGCAATCTGCAGCAGCTTCAAACCCAGCTCCGACGGCTTCGGATCGATCCCGAAGGAAGCAATGTGGTGATGCAAGGGGACGTGACCCGAATCGTCTCGATGAGCAACCGTGACCGTCGCGGCCTCATTGATGAACTGGCCGGAGTGGCTCTATTCGACACCCGCATCGAACAGAGCCGCAGGAAACTAGACGACGTGCAGGAACGGCAGGAACGTTGCCGCATCGTTGAGCAGGAACTTCTGGCCACGCGAGCGCGGCTCGAAAAAGATTGCGCCAAGGCCAGGGCCTATCAGGAGCTGCGGGAACAGCTCCAGCTGGGTCGCCGACAGGAACTAGTCCTGGCCTACGACGCAGCCCAAGCCGAATGCCACCGCCTTCAACAGCGGCACCAGCAGCTGGGTGATCAGGACGCCCGCGACTCCCGTTCCATCGAAGAACGGGAGACCACGCTTCAAGAGGCGGCCGCCAAGCTGAAAACACTGCAGGACAACGTCAAGGCCCTTGGCGAAGACAAGTTGCTGGGAGTGCAGGCGGAGCTGGCCGGACTCGATCCTCAGAGCCGCGAACTCGAAAGACAGGCAGCGCAGCACCAGCAGGAAGGTGAACGGCTGCAGGCCCTGCGCCATGACCTGCAGGGGCGCAGGGGGCAGATTCAATCGGAATCCGAATCCCTGCGGCTCAGCGCCGACCCGGCAGCGCTCGAACGTGCGGACGAGGACTGCCGCAGGGCGGAAGGAGCTGTGGAGCTCTCGCGCCGTCGGCTGGGGGAAGTGGCCGGCCGTTCGAGCACCTGGATTGAGGAGCAGCGTGAGCGCAGCCGCCGCCGGCAGCAGCTGCAGGCCTCCCTGGCGCCTCTGCAGGAAGAGCGTCAGCAACTGATGGAGCGGCTGCGCCAGAGCGACGAGCGCAGGCACGACCTAGAGCTGGAACGGGACCAGGACGGCGGAGAAGACCGCAGGGTTCAGACGCTGCAGGAGCAACTGGAGCAGGAGTGGCAGGCCCTGCTCAACGCGATCCGCAGCGGACAGGAACAGCTGCAACAGCTGGCGGACTCTGTGGCGATTCAGCAGCGCACCCGCGCCCGGCTTGAGCAGGAGCAGACACGACTGGAACGGGAGATCGCACGCCAGGACAGCCGGCGCGAAGCTCTTCAGGAAAGCCGCGGCACCGGAGCCCTGCGCCTTCTGCTCGAGTCCGGCCTGGAGGGTATCCATGGACCGGTTGCACAGCTTGGGGAAGTGGAGGACCGCCACCGCATGGCGCTCGAAGTGGCGGCCGGCGCCCGTATGGGCCAGGTGGTGGTCGACGACGACCGCATCGCCGCACGGGCCATTGATCTCCTGAAGAGCCGCAGGGCCGGACGTCTCACCTTTCTGCCTCTCAACAAGATCCGCGCTCCCGGCAGTGGCGGAGGCGCGGCCATGGCCCGTGGGCGCAGGCCAGACGGTGACAACGCGGATGGCCTGATCGGCAGGGCCGTCGACCTGATTCGATACGAACCGATCTATGGAGAGGTGTTCGCCTACGTGTTCGGTGACACCCAAGTCTTCACAGACCTGGGCAGTGCCCGACGCGTGCTGGGCCGCTCCCGCGCCGTCACCCTCGATGGTGAGCTGCTGGAAAAGAGCGGCGCCATGACCGGAGGCAGCCTGAGTCAGCGGAGCGGCGGACTCAGCTTCGGTGTGAGCAGCGAAGGGGATGAGGCCGCTCCCCTGCGGCAACGACTGCTGGAACTGGGAGAGACCCTCGCCGCCTGCTGCCGAGAAGAACACCGCCTAACAGCACAGCTTGAGGAGCAACGCCCGGGGTTGCGCCAGCTCGAGCAACGCCAGGCAGCCCTGGAGGCGGAACGCCAGGCAGCACGCCGTTCCCACGGCCCTCTACTGGAACGCCTGCAGCACCATCAACGCAGGCTTCAGGAGCTGAAGGAAACCGGTGCCCAGGACCGCCATCGTCTCCAGGAGATCGAAACAGCACTCAGCCCCCTGCAGAGCGATCTCCAGCAACTCGATCAGCAGGAGAGCAAGGGAGAAGCGAATGCCGATACCGAGCGCTGGCAAGCGCTCCAAAAGAGCCTGGAACAGGCCGATGCAGCCCTTGAGACAGCCCGCCGTCAACGCGACACCCTGCTGCAGCAGGACCGTGACCGCCAGATGACGGCCCAACGCCTGGCCGATCAGCTGCAAGGACTCGAACGGGACGAACAGTCCCTCAAAGAAGCAGTCCAGACCCTCGCTGAGACTCACGGACGTTGGCGGCAGCAGCACCAGGATCTGAACAGACGTCGCGATGCCCTCAACGCCCAGCAACAGGAGCTGCAGACACGCTTCGGAGAGGAACGTCGTGCCCGCGATGAGGCGGAGGCCTCCGTTGCGGAACAACGTCAAGGGCTGCAGCAGGCCCGCTGGGAACTGGAGCGGTTGCGCGAGGAACGCATTGGATTGGAGGAACAGCTGCGCAGTGGCAGCATGCGGCTGGACGAACTCAAATCCTCCCTCCCCGATCCACTGCCGGAGATCAGTGACGCCGTCCGTGACGGTGGCCTCGAGGCGCTGCAAGAGCAGCTGCAACAGCTTCAACGGCGCATGGAAGCTTTAGAGCCAGTGAACATGTTGGCTCTGGAAGAACTGCAAGAACTTGAGCAGCGCCTCGGAGATCTTGGCGAACGCCTGGAGTTGCTCAGTCAGGAACGAGAAGAACTGCTGCTGCGGATCGAAACCGTTGCCACGCTCCGCCAAGAAGCCTTCATGGAGGCTTTCGAAGCGGTCGATGGACACTTCCGCGAGATTTTCGCGAGCCTGTCCGATGGCGACGGCAAGTTGCAGCTGGACAATCCCGACGACCCCCTTGAAGGTGGCTTGACCTTGGTCGCGCATCCCAAGGGCAAGGCGGTGCGTCGCCTCGCTGCCATGTCGGGCGGTGAGAAATCCCTCACCGCCCTCAGCTTCCTGTTCGCGCTGCAGCGCTTCAGACCATCGCCGTTCTACGCCCTCGATGAGGTGGACAGTTTCTTGGACGGCGTGAATGTGGAGCGCCTGGCGGCGCTGATCGCCCGGCAGGCCGAGCAGGCCCAGTTCCTCGTGGTCAGTCACCGTCGACCGATGATCGGTGCCTCGACCAGAACCATCGGTGTGACCCAGGCACGAGGCGCCCACACCCAAGTGGTTGGCCTCCCGGATGCAGCCTGACGGGCCGGCGTCGACTCCTTGCGTCAAAATGACGCAAATCCCTCCGGCTGAGGCCTGCGGTTGAGTTTGTCGTCGTCTTCCAATGATCCACTGGCCAACGTGCCCAGTGATCGCCTCTGGCTGAGGTCTGAGCTCATGGGCACCCAGGTGATCACCCGCGATACCGGGCGCCGCCTCGGTGTGGTGGGTGAGGTGATCGTGGACATTGACGGCCGCGAGGTCGTCGCCCTCGGTCTGCGTGATAATCCCCTCACCCGATTCCTGCCGGGGCTCCCTCGCTGGATGCCCCTTGACCGCATCCGTCAGGTGGGCGACGTGATCCTCGTGGATTCCGCCGATTCCCTGAGTGAAGCCTTTTCACCCGAGCGCTACAGCCGGGTGATCAACTGCCAGGTGATCACCGAATCGGGCCAGCAGCTCGGCAGGGTGCTCGGTTTCTCCTTCGACATCGAAACCGGAGAACTCACCACGCTTGTGATGGGAGCCGTGGGCGTTCCCCTGCTGGGTGAAGGGGTGCTGAGCACCTGGGAAATCCCCGTCGACGAAATCGTGAGCAGCGGGGCTGACCGGATCATTGTTTATGAAGGAGCTGAGGAAAAACTCAAACAACTCAACAGCGGCTTTCTCGAAAAGCTGGGCGTTGGTGGCCCCAGCTGGGAAGAACAGGAGCGGGATCGCTACAGGGTGAACGTGGTGCCTGTGGAGAATCAGTTGAGCTCTGGTCAGAGCGCCGAAGACACTCCAAGGCAGCTGGGAGCCTCCTCCTCCCAGAGGTTTGACGTGGATCAGGACGAGCTCGAGTACGTGGAACTGGAGCAGCCCCGCCAAGACGAGGTCCGCCGCAGGCGCTACCTCGATGAACTGCCACTCGAGGAAGACCCTGAGCGCTATCAACCTCAGGAGAGCTACCAGCCTCGTGAGAGCTATCAGTCCCGAGATTTCGACTCCGAGCCTCCTCGCTACGACGAGGCCCCACCTCAACCACGCAGCGATCAACGGCCGCGGCCGGCATCGCGTCGACCGATCGAGCGACCGGGTGAACCTTTGGATGTGGAGCCCTTGGATGATGAACCTCAATCCAGCGCCCCCAGGGAACCAATGGATGATCCCTGGTAGATCCATCGATAGCGATTGTCCTAACCCTTGAACTGGAGCGACGCGCTGTTCACGCAGTAACGCTGCCCTGTAGGCGTCGGACCATCAGGGAAGACATGGCCCAGATGGGCATCACATCGAGCACAGAGAATTTCAGTGCGCACCATGCCATGGGTGCGGTCCTCCTTGGTGCGAATCGCACCTGAGCTCACCCCATCCCAGAAACTCGGCCAGCCTGTCCCGGACTCGAATTTGGTGCTCGAACTGAACAGTGGCGCATCACAGCAGATGCAGTGATAGGTGCCGTCGTCCTTGTGATTCCAATAGGCCCCGGTGAAGGCGCGTTCAGTCCCCCCCTGCCGGGCAACTTGGAACTGCTCGGGGGTGAGCTGCTGTTTCCATTCGTCCGGAGAACGCTCCACGCGATCGCCTTCGGCGGGGAGAGAGCTGGACATCAATTTGCAGCAAGTGGGGCGGACCCTAATCGGAAAGGGCAAGCGGAAGCAGCTCCCGCACTTCCTCAGCCAGAGCTGCCACAGCACCGGGCTGTCCGCGCAGTCTGCGCAAATCCTCGCGTTGGCCATCCAGACGTTCAGGTGCCTGAAGCCATTCGAGAGCTTCCCCGGCGATGTCCTCAGGCGTGATCGGCCCGACACGCTCGGGAACCACCATCCGTCCGGCAGCGATGTTCGGCCAAGCCAGTAGGCCATGGTTTCGCATGCGCCAGGCGCTGAGGAGAAGTCCGATGAGCCGTCGCAGAACTGGAAGTCGGGCAAGCAGACCAAGCCAGCCATCCCAGGCCTGCATCACCCCAAGATGTTGCGTTGGCACAAGCACAATCATCGGCACCCCAAGAGCACCGAGCTCAGCGGTATTCGCTCCAACGGTGGTGAGAGCAAGCGCACACTGGCTAAGCGCGCCATGGGCAGGCGGATCTTCCTGCAGATGGATCACCGTGCCGGCATGGGTCAGCAGGCGACGCCATGGCCAGTCATCGTCAGCAGGCAGCAAGGAGCGGATGCCACCGCGGTAGCTGGAGGCAATGGGATTGGTTGCACTGGAGAAGCGCAGAAGCTCCTCTGGACTGGTGGTGGGAGCCACCGGCAACAGGAATTGGCAGTCGGGCTGCTGGGTCGCAAGACGATCAGCGGTCTCCACCAGAAACGGCATGCCCACCCGCAACTTGGCGGGCTTTGAACCAGGCATCAGCGCCACCCAGAGCCCTTCAGGCAATGGGTCTCTGCCTTTGGCGTCATCAGTAAGATCCGCCATCAAGTCCCCAACAACGCGGCAGCGAGGACGAAAGCGCCTGGGCAGCTGTTCAAGCACCGCTGGAGCCATCGCAGCGATCCGGTCGTTCCAGCGGGGCCAGCGTGCCACCCATTCGGCATACGTGATGTGGCGATACCCGAGACGGGCCGAAAGCAACACGGTCCAAAACTGGTCGCCACCCAGAAACACCACCACACCTCGCGATGGCCAGGGTCCGTAGCGGATGGGATTCAGCAACAGTGTCCAGAAGCGTCCCGCCGGAACAATGCGATCGAACTGCCCCCAGCGCGCAGCCGCCTCTGCCTCCGCACCGGTGGCATTCGGACAGGGAACCAGTACCAGTCGGAGACTGACCGGTGATCCAGGGGCCCTTGGCCTCATCAAGAGGCGGCGATGCAGCTGCTCTGCCAGAGGACGAACCCATGTTGCGAGCTCTCCAGGTCCGTTCGAAACAAAAACGATGGAGAGTGCCTGATCTGTAGGTCTCGTCGTCACGCGCGACAGATCAGGGGAAAAGAAGTGCGGATGGCGAGACTTGAACTCGCAAGGCCGAAGCCACACGCCCCTCAAACGTGCGTGTCTACCAATTCCACCACATCCGCGTGGTCGACTCAGCCGCTCGGGCCTTGTCGAGGATCGATCATACCGGCTCATGGTTCAGGCCATTCCAGTAAGCCCATGTCAGGCCGGCTGAAAAAAAGACCTGCAGAACAGACGCTGATACGATCCGCCCTGGCTTGGTAACTGCGGGATGTCCATCGGCAAGGTGCTGATCGCCAACCGCGGCGAAATCGCTCTGCGGATCCTGAGAAGTTGCCGCGAGATGGGGATCGCCACGGTCGCTGTTTACAGCACCGTGGATCGCAATGCTCTGCACGTGCAGCTGGCAGACGAAGCAGTGTGCGTGGGCGAAGGTCCCAGCAACCGCAGCTACCTGGATATTCCCAACATTCTTGCTGCGGCCACATCGCGAGGGGCCGATGCCATTCACCCCGGCTACGGCTTTCTTGCTGAGAATGATCGTTTTGCCGAGATCTGCAGGGATCACGGCATCACCTTTGTAGGCCCGTCCCCCCACGCAATCCGCTCCATGGGGGATAAGTCCACGGCCAAAACCACCATGCAGAACGTGGGGGTTCCGACCGTGCCGGGCAGTGAGGGCCTCTTGTCAGGGCCGGACGAAGC
>JADHMX010000087.1 GCA_016779825.1 Synechococcus sp. BS301-5m-G53
GGATGCGGCACTGACAGCGGCTTTTGACCAGCTCAACGCCACCAGGCCCACAGCGGTGAATCTGCGCTGGGCCCTGGAGCGCGTGCACGATCGGGTGCGTCCCCTGCCGCCGGAGCAACGGGCTGGCGCGGCCAGGCAGGAGGCGGGTCTGATCGCCGAGGAGGACGTGGCGATGTGTGCGGCCATCGGCGATCACGGCCTTGAGGTCTTCCAGAGGCTGGCGGCGGCTCGCCCCCAGGCACGGCAGGGGATGCCCTTCCAGGTGCTGACCCACTGCAACGCCGGCTGGCTGGCCACCGTGGATTGGGGCACTGCTCTGGCTCCCGTCTACAAGGCCCATCGCGCCGGACTCAACATTCATGTGTGGGTGGATGAGACCCGTCCTCGGAACCAAGGGGCTTCACTCACCGCCTATGAGCTTGGACGGGAGGGTGTCCCTCACACGGTGATCGTCGACAACGCCGGCGGCCATCTGATGCAGCATGGTGAGGTTGATGCGGTGATCGTTGGCACCGACCGCACCACGCGCCGCGGCGATGTCTGCAACAAGATCGGCACTTACCTGAAGGCCCTGGCCGCCCACGACAACGGCGTTCCGTTTTACGTGGCACTTCCTGCTTCCACGATCGACTGGAGCTTGGATGACGGTGTGGCTGACATCCCGATTGAAGCCCGGTCTGCCGAGGAGGTGACCCACATTCAGGGGCGCGGCACGGACGGAGTGATCACTCGTGTGCAGCTCACACCCGATGGCAGCAAGGGGTTCAATCCCGCCTTTGACGTCACCCCAGCCCGCCTTGTGACTGGTCTGATCACGGAACGGGGTGTGGCGGAGGCCAGTGAGACCGGCCTTAGAAGGTTGTATGCGAATGCCTGAGCAGGCGCTGCGTGAGCAGATGGTGGCGTTGGCCAGGCGCATGAATGCCTCGGGGCTTAACCAGGGCACCTCCGGCAATCTCTCCGCCCGCATTCCCGGTGGCTTGCTGATCACACCCAGCTCGTTGCCTTACGAGCAGATGGAGTCTGATGATCTGGTGGCGATCGATTTCAATGGATCGCTTTCGGCCGAGAGTCGTCGTCGCCCGTCGTCCGAATGGCGCCTGCACGCGGATGTGCTTGCGGCTCGGCCAGAACTGCAGGCTGTGTTGCACTGCCATCCGATCCATGGAACAGCTCTGGCCTGCCACGATCGGGGCATACCACCGTTCCACTACATGACTGCGGTGGCCGGCGGCGACGACATCCGCTGTGCGCCCTACGCCACCTTCGGAACGCAGGAGCTCTCGCGCTTCACTGTTGAGGCGATGGTTGATCGCAAGGCCTGCCTCTTGGCCAGGCATGGTCTCGTGAGTGCCGGTGAAAGCCTGGATCAGGCTCTGAGCATTGCCGTGGAAGTGGAGACCTTGGCTCGGATGTACCTGCAGGCGCTTCAGCTCGGGGAACCGCCTCTGCTGACCTCGGCACAGATGGAGGCGGTGCATGCCCAGTTCCGTGGCCTCCATTACGGCCAGTCGCAGGGACGGACCCAGTGATGGATCCCTGCTAAACCCAGGGTCGAGAGCGGGGTGATGGCGATGCAGCGGAACTGCGTGCACATGCCGATCTTCAAGGGGTTACTCCCCTTGCTTGTGTTGGCTGGCCTGACACCGTCTGTTCTGGCAGCAGCCCGTGATTCAAAAGAGCTGCAGTGGGGGCCATGTCGTCTCGAGAGGCTCGCCAAGCAGGGCTTTGATTGCTCCACCTTGCAGCGACCGCTCCGTCATCTGAATCCGGACGGACCTCAGGTGGATCTGGCTGTGTTCCGGCTGCCTGCAACCGGGCCTGCTGACCAGAAAATTGGAACGTTGTTCTTCAATCCTGGAGGTCCTGGTCAATCAGGTCATGGCAGTTCCTGGAAAGGGCTGTTGCTGCCTGATGCCATCCGTCGCTCGTTTGATTTCATCACCTGGGACCCGCGTGGCATTGGTCAGTCTTCGCCCGCACTTGAGAATTGCTCGGTGGGCATGCCCCAGCGACCGGCTATTGGCAGGGTCACCTGGGATCAGGTGCTGATGACCCGACAGCAGCAGTTGGCTGAGGCCAACCGGGACTGCATCGTGAGACACCGGGAGCTCATTCAGGGCATGGGGACTGTGGAGACAGTCCATGACCTTGAAGCATTGCGGGCATCGGTCGGTGACACGACACTCACGTTCTGGGGTGTTTCCTACGGAACGGTCATCGGCTCGACCTATGCCGCGCTGTTCCCAAACCGGGTCAGGGCTCTAGTGCTTGATGGCAACGTGAGCCCTTGGCTTGGTTTGGAGGGCCTGAGTCATTCCAGCCTTGCCCCTGACGACAGTCTTCGATTCTTCCTGCAGGCCAATCCAGATCTGGCGTACAAATTTGACCGTGCCCTGAAGTCCCTCGAGCGCCAGTCGTTACGCCTGCCCGATGGCTCGGTTTACACGCGCTGGGACTTTTTGGATCGCCTCATTCAGTTTCTCCCAATTTCACGCTTGGCAGGAAGTTATGGACGCACGCTGATCGTGACCGTGGATCAGGCCGTGTTCAGCAGCGGAACGCAACGGGCCGCAGCTCTTGAGGATCTGCAGCAACCTGTTTTTCGGAGTGATCCCGTGGATGGGAATGCAGCAGCAGGTTTCTCTGCCGTTGCGTGCCAAGACTTTCCGCAGCGTCCTGAGAGGGAAGCTCAACGCCATGGCCTGTCGGAACTGACGCGTCGCGCTCCTATTTATGGGGGATCGCTAGCTGTGAATTTTCTAGCCATCTGCAGTGGCTATGAGGAGCTGCCCTCAACCGATCCCATTCCTCGCGCTCCATTCAATGTCTCCGATGTTTCCGGATTGATCACTGGATCGAACTGGGATGGTTCAACTCCCTGGCATTGGTCAATAGAGATGGCGAGAGCGTTCCCTTCAATGAGGACGTTGCAGGTTGTGGGCCAGGAACATGGCATTTATCTCAATGCTCAGTCGGATTGTGTGGAGGTGGCGGTTACCGACTATTTGTTGACGGCCAGGGTTCCTGAGCAGGATCAGGTTTGTGCCTACGAGACGGCCAAAGATCTGCAGGCTGTGCCTTAGGTCTTCCCTTCAGGTTGATCGAGCCTGAGGTGATGGCGGAAGAAGGCTTCCGTTGCCTCGAGCACATCCACCTGCACGGCACTGTCTCGGAAGCCATGCCCTTCCTCTGCGTAGGTGTGCACCTCCACCGGAACGCCGTTGCTGCGCAGGGCCGCTGCCATCCGCTCCGTTTGCTCCGGCACCACCACCTTGTCCTTCAAACCCTGAAAGAAGATCACCGGACAGCGGATGCGATCGGCGTGGTGCAGGGGTGAACGCTTCTGATAACGGTTGCGTTCCTGGGGCCATGCACCCACCAGACCGTCGAGATAGCGGGCCTCGAAGCGGTGGGTTTCAGAGGCCAGCGCCATGAGGTCGCTGACCGCATAACGGCAGGCCCCCACCTGAAAGACATCCGTGAAGCAGAGGCAGGCCAGGGTTGTGAAGCCGCCGGCGCTGCCCCCTTCAATGGCGACCCGCTGCGGGTGGGCGCGTCCGCTGGCGATCACGGCTTGTGCCGCAGCGGCGCAGTCCTGCACATCCACCACGCCCCATCCACCGTTGAGTCGTTCGCGATAAGCCCGCCCGAACCCAGTGGAGCCCCCGTAATTCACATCCACGACGCCCCAGCCGCGGGTGGTCCAAAACTGAATGCCGAGGCTGAGGCCGCGGCGGGCCATGGACGTTGGACCGCTGTGGCTTTTCACCAGCAGGGGCGTGTTTGGCGAGGCACCACCGCAGGGCGGGTAGTACCAAGCGTGGGAGCGTTGGCCGTCCGTCCCCTCGAACCAGAGTGGTTCGGCGATGCTGATGTGCTCGGGTTCCAACACCGCGTCTGAAGCCGGCGTATGGCTCCAGCGTCCACTGGCGATGTGCAGTTCCAACAGCCCCTGCCCAGTCGTGCTGTTGCTAGCGATCGCCACGGCCCGGCCTGCATCGGCATGCAGCTCTGCAAGGTCGTCGAAGGGTTGGTTCACCGGGCTCACCGAGCCATCGGCTCCGAGACGCTTCAACTGCCAACGGCCTTCGCTACACACTGCGGCGAGCAGCTGCTCACCATCCCAGGCTGTAGTGCTCATTCCGAACACCCATTGCGGCATCGCCGTTTCCGCCTGCATGGGCCAGAGCCGTTCCCAGCTCTGCGAGGGGGCGCCGGGATCCGGGTGCCGCATCAGATTCCACCAGCCACTGCCGTCCTCCGCCACGATCAACTGGCCATCAGGAAGCCAAAGCGGCTGGAAGATGGAGGTTGGATGCTCAGCTCCTGGCCTGCTCCCGGCCAGCGTGCCAACGGTGCCGAGATCACCGTTGGCCTTGATGGATGCCCATCGCAGTGCGGCGGCATCCCAGGGCATGGCGGGTTGCTCCCACTCCACCCAAGCCAGCTGGTCTCCATCAGGGCTGATGGCTGGGTATCCCGCGAAATCCGCCGCGGGGTGCAGCACAACCGGCGTCTGATCTATGCAGTCGAGCGCCACATGCACCAGGTCGTCCCGTCCGCCCTGCTCCATCACGCCGATCCACCGGTGCCGCTTCGAATCGATCACCCCACCGCCCAGCAGGCCATCTCCTGGCGCCGTCAGGCGCCTGGCAGCTCCTTCCGCCACCACCGATCGAGGGTCTCCGCCAGACAGTCCGCTCCAGGATCGGGCCCAGAGACAGCCATCGCTGTCATCGATCCAGGTGAAGAGGAGGCCATGCTCGAGGAGGGCCGCCGCACTCGCGCCGCCGCCGTATTCGTGGATCCGGCAACGCAGGTTGCAGGGGGCCGGCGTTAACTCCAGGGGCGGGTGATCAGGCTGTCCCCATCGCCGCAGCAGGGCTGTGGTGCGGCCTTTCTCCTGGGGGCGTTGCTCGAGCCAGAGCAGCCAGTCGCCGAGAACTCTGGGTGCTTTTAGTGAGGGTTGCCGCCCGAGTGCTTGACGGGCGGAGAGGGGCTGGCGGGTGGCCATCGCGCGCGATCCGATGGTTGAGGGGACTGCCTAAGATCAGCACAGCAGATTGCAGGAACGGTCTTGGCTAGGAGCTTTGCCCAATTAGCACGATCGGCTGAGAAGGCAGGTTCTCCTGTGGCCGTCCCCAAGGAGCCTTTAGAAACGGCTCCTCTGCAGATCCATACCCTCGGAGACGACGTGCTGCGGCTTGATGCCCGGCGCATCGGCAAGGTGGATGAAACCGTGCGTGATCTGGCGCGCGACATGCTGCGCAGCATGTATACAGCTCGCGGTATCGGTCTGGCAGCTCCTCAGGTTGGCGTTCATCAGCAGCTGCTCGTGATCGATCTGGATCCGGAAACAGCCAGTTCCCCGCCGCTGGTGCTGATCAACCCGGAGATCATTTCTGCAAGTGCAAGTCTCGATACCTACGAGGAAGGCTGCCTGAGCATTCCAGGGGTCTACCTGGATGTGGTGCGCCCCAGCGCTGTGCAAGTGAGTTTTCGTGATGAGATGGGGCGGCCGAAAACCTTGAAAGCGGATGGCCTGATGGCTCGCTGCATTCAGCATGAAATGGACCATCTCACCGGTGTTTTGTTCGTCGACCGGGTGACCGATGCCGGAGGCCTGACCAAAGAACTCAAGGACCATGGGTTCCAGCCCAATGACGTTCGCTCTCTGGCCTGACGCCATGCCGATGAAACCCCTTGCAGGCCTCTTCCTGGCCCTCGCCTGTGTGCTTGGAATCGCTGCCACGGGTTGTGTGTTCGAGCTGGCCTACGGCGACCCAGACCTCGGTGTGCGCCTCACGCGTCTGATTCTCGGGCTGAGCCTTCCGGCCACCATCGGGTCACTTCTGGTTGCGATTCGGCTCAATAAACCGGCCTGATTGGGGCAGCTGAACCTGCACAGGACTTTTACCATCCACACACAACACCTTGCTCCGAATGGCCCTTTCCCGGATCGCTGCAGCTGTTCTCACCGCCACAGTTGCTTCCGGCCTGCCTTCTCCGATCAGGGCTCAGGGCTCTCTTTTCACCACTGCAGAAGTGGATCAGACCAAGTTCGTGATCGTGGCGGCTCCGATCGGCAGCGGCGCCAGTTCTCAGCTCAATATCTATGAACAGCGCACCAACGCTAGGCCCTGTTATGAGATGTCAGGAAGTGCTCCGGCTGTGGTGAATCCGTTGCTGGCCACCTTTGATTTCACTGGGATCTGTAATCGCTACATCGATGGCAATGGTTATTCCCTGCGGATCGGAGGCGATGACCTGGGGACCCGTTACCGGCTGTCGGTGATCAAGTTGGCAAGCGATGTGCAGCTCATGGCCGTACCAACCCGAGATCCCTCTCAATCCTCCTATCTGATCGCCAAGGCAGGTGGATCGGGCAATGGCTTCATTCAGTTGGTCATGGAGCCCGGTTGGCGCCTGATGCGTCGCCAGTACGGCAAACGCACCCTGGGCCATCTGTATGTGTATCGGGATGCTGTTCCAGCAGTGGAAGCTCCCTGACCTTGGCTTGCTAAGTTGATTAGCTGGATATCCCTGCAGATTGCATGACTCAGGTCACGGTCGGAGAAAACGAAGGCATCGAATCAGCCCTGCGTCGCTTCAAGCGCCAGGTCTCCAAAGCCGGCATCTTCGCTGATCTCAAGCGTCTGCGTCACCACGAAACGCCCATCGAGAAGTACAAGCGCAAGGCCCAGCAGCGCCGTCGCCGTCGCTGAGTTCGCTGCCCAGGAAACCGGTATTTCAACCCGTTGGCACGACCTCGCGTTGGCTTGAGACTGAAGGGAGAACGTGAGGCAAGAACAATGGGTCAGAAGCTTGAGGAATTCCGCTGCTGGGTTGCTGAAACCCTCTCCCACGCCATGGGCAATCCTCGGGAAGAGAGGCTGACGCAGCCTCCAACCATTGGTACCCAGCC
>JADHMX010000011.1 GCA_016779825.1 Synechococcus sp. BS301-5m-G53
ATTTGGTCGCTTCAAAGCGGGACAACTCAAACGTGTTGCCATTGCCAAAGGAAACCAAGAATTGTGGTCGAAAGTTCGTCTGATGTACAGCAGCGTTAGCGTTGTTGATAACAAGGCAAGGCTGGATGTTGTGCTGAATGCACCCGAAGACATCTTGGATCAATCCTTTATGAACGATGTCAATCAGCAGATGTTGAAACGAGCCAAAGACTTCGGCTTGGATGACCTGGACGTCAACATCAGTGTGATTCCCAACCGTGTGTACAAGTTTGATAATCAGAAGATGAATTGAGTTATGGATCGGTGTTTAGAGATCGCTCAGTCAGTCAGTCAGTCAGTCTGATCTCGCCAGCAAAGAGCTGATCAGACCGTTCGACAACGTCCAGAGCTTCGTCGCTTTGTCGCTGTCACAAGCCTCTTCGGAGGGTTGTGTTGGCTCGAATTGATGCCGGCCGGGGCCCAACAGGCCATTGCTCCAGTAGCTGAACCCTGGCTGGTGAAGCTGTTCATTGATGAGCTGAACCAACAGGTCTCCAGCCCGCTCAACGCTCTCCGTCAATCTCAGTAGATCTCGGGCCACAAACCCAAACAAGGCCTGTCCCAAGGGATTGGCTTGACGGCTTTCTCTGAAAAAACCGCCCGATGTCCGAGCAATCACCAGCCCAGGACTCCACGCCACAACGGGCAGGTCAGGCCGTTGGCGACTGATCTCCAGGGCCATCAACAGATTGCAGAGTTTGCTGTCCTTGTAGGCCTTATCCGCATTGAACCGACTCTCTCCGTCCACCATCGGGGCACCAGGTCCCTGGTGAAGACCCTCCATCGCTCCCAGTCCGGCAGGCAAGCCAACCCGTCCACCTCCGGTGGATGGGTTGTGCACCTCCGAAGCGGTGATCACGATGGCCCGGGTGTGCTCCTTCAACTCTTCAGCCAGGAGTTGATGGGCCAGGTGGTTTACTGCAACGGTGAGTTCAATGCCTTGTGCACTCCAACGGGGAGAGCCATGGCCGGCGTATTGCAACCCAGCATTGAGCACCAGGGCATCGAATGACTCCTGGTTCTGACGCAGTTCCTCGATCACCTTGGCGACGGATGCCAGATCCGCCAGATCGGCAACACAGGTCTGAACGGAATCAGACAACGCCGCACGGGTTGCATCGGCTCGCTCTGCATTTCGGCAAAGAACGGTCAATGCATCACCACGGGCCAGCAGGATCTTTGCTGCTTCAAGCCCGATCCCGCTGCTGGCACCGGTGATCAGAATCCGGCGCCGTTCAGCTGTCGTCATGGAGCTTGAACACGTAGAGATCGGCATCACGATCGCTCACCACGTACATCCTTTTTCGATCGGGATCGAAGGCAACACCTTCCGGTTTGCGGATCCGTTCTGGTTTGTCCCCTGTGCTGATGGTGAGATCGAGGCGCCGGACGACAGTGTCGCGTCCCCAGTCGTACTGGAACAGGCATCGCCCTTTGTCGCTGGCGATCCAGAGGGTGTCGCTGCTGCTGTCGTAACTCAGGCCGGAAAAATCCAGCTTGTCGGCCTTCAATTCGGGATGGATGAAACCCTGGCTGGCCTGCAGCACCCTTGTCGACAGAATTGTCTTGAGTGAGGGATCGAGTTCGATCAGCAGGCCCGGCTGACGCTCTTTGACCACGAACACATGGTCGTTGCTGGTGTTCACGGTGATGCCCTCCAATCCGTTGTTGTCTGGAGGGTCTGGGAAATGGTGCGCAATTGTGGTGTAGTTCGTCATTGTGGACAGCGGGCGTCGAGAGCGTTCCCGTCGGCTCTTGAGATCCACCACCACGACTGAATTGCTTTCTTCCTGGACGACGAGCAGTTCGTTGTCATCACGGCGGATGGCGATGCCTTCCAAGTCGTCGAGGCCGATGAAGAACGACTCGGCCACGCACACCCTGCCTTTGAGGTCGAGACGAAAAATCGCCTTGGTGTCATCACTGACGGTGTAGAGCGCTGAGCCATCACGGTTCAACGTCAGTCCGGAGGGTTCATTCAGGCCGAGCCCTGGGTCACGAATCCGGTGACGGCTCAGCAGCTCAAGGCGCATCGAGGTCATCGTCACAGGGATCTGCTCCTTTTGATTCTCGGGGCTTGATTCGTTTTTGCCTGCCATCACAGGGGAGGATGAGCGGATCAGGGCAAGGGCGACATGCATCGGATCGCTGTGTACTGCGGCTCCTCAAGCGGCTCCTCGAGCCTGTACAAGCTTGCTGCAACTGAGCTGGGTGCACTAATCGCCTCCCAGGGCATCACCCTCGTTTATGGAGGAGCGCGGATTGGCTTGATGGGCGCGGTTGCTGATGCGGCTTTGGCCTCTGGAGGGGATGTGATCGGGGTGATCCCCGAGGCGTTAACGCAAGATGAGGTGGTTCACACCGGCTTGACCCATCTGGAGGTTGTTGGTTCGATGCACGAGCGCAAGGCGCGGATGCTCGACCTGGCTGATGGAGTCATTGCCATGCCCGGTGGCTTTGGGACGCTTGAAGAGTTGTTTGAAGCCTTGACCTGGGCTCAGCTTCGTTTTCATACCAAACCCATCGGTTTGCTCAACCTGAATGGCTACTTCGACGACCTGCTGAGCTTTCTGGATAACAGCGCCTCGACGGGTTTTCTCTCCCAGCAAAATCGCGCACTCTTGCTGCACGCAACAACGTCAGAATCGCTGCTCCACAAAATCGTCAACGTGGCTTGATGCAACGAACGGTTTTGCTCACTGGAGCCAGTCGTGGCATCGGACGATCCATTGCCAGGCAGCTGCTGATCGATGGCCACCGGCTCAGCCTTGGTTTGCGGGATCCAGAGGCTTTACGAGGAACCGATCTGGATGTCGAAGATGTTGCTCATTACCCCTACGACGCGAGGGAGCCGGCGAGTGCTGAAGCCTGGGTTGAGGGCACCCTTAGACAGTGGGGAGGGATCGACACCCTGATCCACTGTGCTGGGCTGTTGCACCGCACACCCCTGCTCTTTGCAGATGGAGAAGAGCATGAGCTCGATGACCTCTGGACCATCAATGTGAAGGGCCCTTGGTGGCTGACCCGTGCGGCTTGGCCGTCCCTGGTGTCCAGTGGCCATGGGCGGATCCAAGTGCTGGTGTCGATGAGTGGCAAGCGCGTCAAGGGTCGAATGGCGGGCTACCCCGTGAGCAAGTTCGCCTTGATGGGGCTCTGTCAGAGCATGCGCAACGAAGGTTGGGACCAGGGGATTCGCGTCACTGCCATCTGTCCCAGTTGGGTCAACACCGATATGGCGCGTGCGGTGACGGCGGTCGAGCCTGCCGCGATGACCCAACCCAGTGACCTTGCCTCCCTTTCTTGCAGTCTGTTGTCGTTGCCGAACGCGTCCGTTCCTTTTGAGTTGGCAATGAATTGCTCGCTCGAAACATGAGTTTTCTCGTCAGGGCGATGTCGCCTCCAGCTGACGTCGCTATGGATGTTTCAGCGTCCGTGCCCTGCGATGTGTCTTTTGGCGGCGATTGGCCTGCTAGCCCCACGCTTGGTTTTGGTCTTGATGTGGTTGATCAACAGCAGCTTCGTGCTGCAGCCGTTCAGCGGTATGAGTGTTCCCAACCCAGTGCTGCCCGTTCTTGGTCTTCTGTTTCTCCCCACCACAACCCTCGGTTTTTGCTGGGCTGTGGCTTCGTTTGGGGGAGTATCGACGTTCAGTGGCCTGTTGGTGGTTTTGATCGGACTGGTCATCGACTTCGGTTTGATCGGTAATGGCCGTGGTGCTGTTCGCCGATGAAGGTCATGCCCGTGGAAACCTGTGCGATCTGTCAGCTGCATGGCGACCCTGCAGCTCGAGAGCGTTACGAGATCGACCGATCTGAGCTTTGGGTGCTTCGCCATCACCCCGACCCAGCCCCCCTGCCCGGCTGGCTTCTGTTGGATTCACTGCGCCATTGCTCCGGGCCTGTGGATTTCTCGGAAGCAGAAGCTTCAGATTGGGGGCGTGCTGTCCGTGATGCGAGTCATCTCGTGAAGCAGATCACCGGGTGCGATCGCATCTATGCCATCGCCTTTGGCGAGGGTGCCCAACATCTCCATCTGCATCTCATTCCCCGCCACCTTGACGATCCATCGTCCAAGGCCTGGGCGGTTGCCGATCTCTATCGGGCTATGGATTCCGGAGATCGTGCCGCCGCCAATCCGTCTGTTGTGGCGTCTTTGGTTGATCGCTGTCGTTCCTTGATCAGCGCTCAAGGTTGAAGCGCTTGCGCGTGTTGCGGCTCTTCAGTCCTTGGTTCAATCGGCCTAGGGGCCAGCCAAGATGCTTGAGATGGCTCACTGTGTTCGGTGAAGCACTGAAGCAGTTGTCGCTGTAGCTGCTGGCAATTCCAATCTCCTTGAGGGTGAGCAATAGCAACCTCTGCTCACGACGGGTCCCCCGGCGACTGTCGAGCACGACAAAATCTCGATCGCGAAGCTGTTCTCCGATCGCGTCAATGTTGACGCAGTAGCCCAGAGTCAGGGTTTGATCAATGGCGCGGTAGGCGGTGTAGATCCGTCCTTCGGGATTGTCCTGGAGGGTTTGAATCCGTTCACTTAGGGCAATCACGGCGTCCATCACAGGCGCCTGGAGTGCTTGCTCCATCTGTTCGATCTGCACGATCACATCCCTCCAATGGCCAAACGTTCATCACAGGCGGCTTCATAAGCACGCACGGCTCCGCCGGGAATAGAGCCATTGCTCTTCATTTGGCGCACCGAGAGCTCCACGCACTGAAGTACAACGCTGGTGAGCTCTCGGCCTTCGCATAGAGCCCAGCTGCGAAGCAGCACATGAAGGCTCGGGGGAACGGAGACCGTGAGCTTGACCTGGGTCTCTCGGGTGGAGGTTTTGATCATGACCCGTCTGCTGCCGGAGCATCCCAAAGGTAGCTCTGGAGCTGCCCTAAAGCAACTGCTGAGTATCTCATGGGTGTCTTTTGGGTTGCTGCCAGGTTGCTTGCAGGTGTTGCTGGACCGTGCACCAGGTTCATGGAACACGTCCTTGGGGGCAGGCTTTGCTGATCTGGCAGCAATTGTTGTGTCTTTGTGTCGTCATTCCGCTGTTCCATGGGCTTCCCCGTCCTGCTGACTCGGTGATTCGATGTATCGACTTTCAACTTCCCAAGTGAAGTCCCTTTTATGCATATTTCGCATCAACGTGGATAAGATGGCACTGTGAATTAGCTGGATTGGATGCCCACTGCTTCTGTTCAGGCTGACAAGGTGGTCAACGTCAGGCTGTCTGAATCAGAGCACGCCCTGCTTAAGGCTTACTGCGCTTCGCTGAACCGAAGCATGCAAGATGTGCTCCGTGATTTCGCGTTGATGCAAATCCAGAAGCAACGCTTTTGTTGCCGCCTTGTGCGCTCTTTGATGGAAGAGCACGGGATTGAGCAAGACCCCAGGGTCAGTAAGCCTTGTTACGGCTATGCCTGCTACTACTGCAGTCATGCAGAGATCTGCATGGCTGGCGAAACTGATCTGCTTTATGTCCCCCGCCAGGAGATACGTGAACTCGTAGCTGAGGAATCGGCGTATATCTTCGACTTCGACGGCAGCAGCATCGAGGCCCCTGCGCAGCCGGCCTGATCCTGTTTCGATGTGCCAATAACCTTGTCCTTTGAGGGATGAGCATTCGATTCCAGAGATCAACCTAGGCCGTCTAGGCAAGAATCATTTCGAGTCTCGTGCGCAATTTGTGGATGTCGAGAAATCGGCGCGGAACCCTTCAAAAACAAGGTCGATTCGGTTCATAGTGATGCCGCCAAGTCGCTAATCGGGCTTGGAAGCCGGGCAGAGCGATGTCCGACGCGTCGGTATTTGACCCTTGCTTCGGCGGGGGTCAAATCCATTTCTTTCTTAAGAAATCTGGTTGTGTATCCCCGCGAACGGATTAGTCCGGCAAGGTATTGACGTGGTCGAATCGCTCCGGTGGTGCATCACCGTCGACCACACAAAAATTTCCTTGGTGATTGGGAACGAATGATCTGCAGGATCTTCGTTTCGGTTTGATCAAAACGGAGAGGGTGGGATTCGAACCCACGGTGCCCGTGAAGACACGCTGGTTTTCAAGACCAGAGCCATAAACCACTCGACCACCTCTCCAGAGGTTGTCAGGTGTCCTGCGGGACACCTGACAACTGTATCGGGACGTGATCCCAGCTCAGCTCTCAGGCTTGGCCAGAGGCAGCAGGCATTTATCGGAGTCGCAACCAGCGGGGCCGGCTTCGGTGAGCTCACCCTGGTCGTAACGCTGCAGCGCTTCAAAGAAGTCACTGCTGACGCGACGCTTCACCACAGCAGATTGCAGCTCCTCATAGGTGGCTGCATCGATGGGCTCGAAGGGCAAACGGGGGAAGGTGGCGTTGGCATCAAACCGGGCCAGCAGTGCAGCGGAGATGTAGCCCTCGCCGTTTTCCATGGCTTGATGCAAAGCATCGGCCAATGGTTCGATTTCGTGCTCGCGGAATTCGATCGTGGCTGAGGTGTTGTGGGCGGTGTAGTGCCGCTGCACCTGCATGTAGAAATCGAATTGAGCCATCGCACTGAAACCGTTGATGTCCACGGCATCGGCTCCGGGGAGGTTGGCCCAGCTCACCTCAGTGGGGATCTCCACCAACCATTCGGTGCAACGGGGATCAAAGGGATCGTTCAGCAGACGACCCTGCTCGTCCTTGTCGGACTGGGACGGCACGATGGTGTAGCCGTAGTCCATGCAGGCCATGGCCACGGGATCGTTCTTGCGGAAGGTGATCCGACGGATGAAGCGCTGCGCTTTGGGGGGATGCCAGCCGGGTGCAGCACCGGTGAGCAGGCTTTTGGTGCCGGCAGGCTGAACGGTGGTGCAGCGGTTGGGGCGACGCAGGCCATGGCGGTCGCAGTAGTCCCAAACCGTTTGATTGACGATCTTCTTCCAGCGGCTCAGATAAGCGGCTTCCTGCTCCTTGAAGCAGAGTCCTTCTTCGGTTTCAGGCCTGCCGGCTTCCCACCAGCGCAGCCATTCGGTTCCAAAGGCATGCACGAAGAAGTCGAACAGACCGGTGAAGCTGACGCCCACGATCGGGTCCCACTCACGGCTCTGGCGATAGCGCTCCACCTCGAAGCGATGGTTGAGCAGGCAAGCCACTGACAGGGCTCCAGCGCGGAAGGCGTCGGCCTGACCTTCTTCATCGCTGGGGTCGATCTGGTTGAGGTGCACCTCGGCCAGATTGCAGTGGAAGTCGGCGCCGAGGATTTCGCCACAGGGATTCAGGCCGTAACGGCTGAGGCGGTGCTCCAGTTCTGCGGATCCAATGGGGCCATGGTTCTCGGCGAGCCAGCGTCCGGCCTCTTCGCGACCCTGGTCGCAATAGATCTCGATGAATTCACTGCGAAGCTCAGGGGTGATAAGCAGATCGGCGTTGGAGCGGGCGATCGCTTCGGGGGCGAACTGGATCGCTCCCTCACCAGAGTGGAACTGCTTGGTCACCGCAGCGTGCACCACATCCTTGCTGGGACGGGAGTGATAGACGCGGGTGTGGTTGGCCATCCGCAGCGCATCACGCTCGGGATCGATCCTCCAGTTGCCGTCCTCGTCCTGCTGCCAGAGGTTGTCTTTGGAGGACGCGGCGGCCTGGTCATCGGCAGCAAACTGACGCATGCCGGCGCTGCGACGGATGTTGCCGGCCACAATCGTGACGGCGGCTTCATCGATCAGCAGACAGCACTCCACTGAGGTGAGACGGCGGCCCTGCGCTTTGTTGAGCAGCCTGGCCACACGACCGTAAAGATCCTTCAGCTTCACGGGGTTGGCCATGCCACCAAAACCCTTCAGCGTCTCTCCGACGGGGCGCACGTCGCTGAGGTCTACCTCGATCTGAATCACGCCACCGTTGAAGCGTTCATCGCTGCTGAGCTCCAGCATCAGCTGGTAGCTGTCCACCCAGCCACGGCGGGTGTCGCCCACCTTGATGGTCACCTTGTTGCCATCAATGCTGTGGGTGCAATCGTCCTGGCGCTCAGCGGCCGGAGTGATGCCGATTTCGCTGACGCTTAAGACTTCAAAGGTGTTGCGCACCACAGGAAGCCGGTCGATCAGGTGCGGCTCGATGATGGCGCCGGTGCCGCAACCCATCATGGCCAGGTCCATCATCAGACCAAAGGCCTGCCAATCCACCAGGTTGGTGGAGGTGCAGTTGTAGGAACCGGAGAAGTTTTCGGGTTGTTCGATCCAGCGGGTGCCACCGATCCAGAGCCAGCGGCCTGAAGGAAGAGCTTTCTTCTCGGCCTGCATGCGTGCCAACAGGGCGACTTCCTCGGTGTTGAGGTTGCCCAGCTGACGCAGACCTTCAAGGTTCCTCGCACCCACCTGACTCCAGCTTTCACGGCCGTCTGGGGTCTTGCGGCTGTAGGTGCGATAGAAGACCGGGTTGGCAGCAGGGGCCGTTGCGGGGAAGTCGCCGAACCCGGCGACAGCTCCCGCAGAGGTCTCCACACGGTTTGGGGTAAGGGTCACGTGCGGTGCTTGGTCGAAGGACAAGTATCGAAACCCTAACGCCACAGATGGGGGTAGCAAGGTCTCTTTACCACCATCAACAGTGTCCCGTTCAAACTGAGTTCCAAATCGGCAGCAAATGATGCAGCGGCGGCTGGAACCTGAATTGATGAACGGCGATGCGCAGGTGCAGGCCTATGCCGCTGCCGACTTCAGTTCCGGCGATCAAGCCACCATCGAAGCGATTCAGCGTCTCCTCTTATGCACATCGCCGTTGCCGCCTGATCCACTGCTGGTGGACCTGGGTTGTGGCCCGGGAAACATCACGCTTCGGTTGGCCGGCCTCTTCCCAAAGGCTCGGATCATCGGCATTGACGGTGCCGAATCAATGCTGGCGCTAGCCCGGAAGCGGGCACAGCAGCAGCAGTTGGAAATCTCGTTCCTTTGTCAGACCCTTCAAGAGGTGCTTCGAGGTCCTCTGCTTGGGCAGGCCGATCTGATCGTCAGCAACAGCCTTTTGCATCACCTGCACCAGCCTGATCTGCTTTGGATGGTCACCCAAGCCTTGGCAGCACCAGGGTGTTTGACGTTGCATCGAGATCTGCGGCGTCCGTCCTCCGATGCTGAAGTTCAACAACTGCTGCTTAAACACCTGCCATCGGCGCCAGGGGTGTTGCAGCACGACTTCGCTGCCTCGTTGGCGGCGGCTTTTGAACCTCAGGAGGTGACCGCAGAGCTCCACCGGCTGGGTCTTAACCAGTTGGCGGTGTCGGCGGAGGACGACCGTTATCTGGTGGTGTCAGGCTTGGTGAAGTCCTGAAATCCGATGAGCGGCAGTCAAGCGACCACAGGTCAAGCGACCACTGATGGTGATCTGGCCCAGGTTTTGGCCTCGGCGGTGGATCGCCGTCGCAACTTTGCGATCATTTCTCACCCGGACGCGGGAAAAACAACTCTCACCGAGAAATTGCTGCTCTACGGCGGTGCCATTCAGCAGGCCGGTGCTGTGAAAGCGCGGGGTGAGCAGCGCAAGGTGACCTCCGACTGGATGGAGCTTGAAAAGCAGCGGGGCATCTCCATCACCTCAACTGTGCTGCAATTCGATTACGGCACCACCACGATCAATCTCCTGGACACGCCAGGTCACCAGGATTTTTCCGAAGACACCTATCGAACACTGGCAGCAGCGGACAACGCCGTGATGCTGGAGGACGCCGCCAAGGGCTTGGAGCCTCAGACCCGGAAGCTGTTCGAGGTCTGCCGTATGCGCAAGATCCCGATCTTCACCTTCATCAACAAGATGGACCGCCCCGGGCGGGAACCGCTCATGCTCCTCGATGAGATTGAGTCGGAACTCGGCCTCACCCCCTGGGCTGTGAACTGGCCCATCGGCAGTGGCGAGCAATTTCGCGGTGTGATCGATCGCCGCACAAAAGAAGTGGTTCTGTTCAGCCGTGCAGAACGCGGCAAGCAGGCCAATGAGCAACGCCTCTCCCTGGATGACCCTGCCCTGCGGGAGCTGGTGGAGGAGGAGCTTCTCGACCTAGCGGTTGAGGAAATGGAGTTCCTGGAAGCGGCTGGAGCCGAGCTGGACATCGAGATGGTGCATGCCGGTGAGCTCACACCCGTCTTCTTCGGCTCCGCCATGACCAATTTCGGTGTCCGTCCGTTCCTCGATGCATTCCTCGAGATGGCGCAACGGCCGATCGCCCGCTCCAGCAGCGACGGCTTGGTGGATCCCCTGCGGGAGGGCTTCAGCGGCTTCGTGTTCAAGCTTCAGGCCAACATGGACCCCAGGCACCGCGACCGGGTGGCCTTTGTTCGGGTCTGCAGTGGACGCTTTGAGAAGGACATGACGGTGAAGCATGCCCGCACCGGCAAGGCCATTCGCCTTTCCCGTCCTCAAAAGCTTTTCGGCCAGGACCGGGCCGTGGTCGAAGACGCCTATCCGGGTGATGTGATCGGTCTCAACAATCCCGGCATGTTTTCCATTGGCGACACCCTCTATGTGGGGTCGAAAGTGGAATACGAAGGCATTCCCTGTTTCAGCCCAGAGATTTTCAGTTGGCTGCGGAACCCGAATCCCTCGGCCTTCAAAAATTTCCGCAAAGGGGTGAACGAGTTACGGGAAGAAGGGGCTGTTCAGATCCTCTATGACACCGACGAAAGCAAGCGAGATCCGATTCTGGCGGCCGTTGGACAACTCCAGCTTGAGGTGGTGCAGCATCGTCTGGAAAATGAATACGGCGTGGAAACCCGACTGGAACCGCTCGGTTTCCAGGTGGCGCGGTGGATCAACGGTGGCTGGGCTGAACTTGAGAAAGTGGGCCGGATCTTCAATTGCAAAACGGTTCGAGATGCCTGGAATCGACCTGTTCTGCTGTTCAAGAACGAGTGGAATCTCAATCAGCTGCGGGAAGATCATCCTGATCTTGAACTCAGCAGTGTTGCCCCGGTGGTGAGTGGAGTGGAGCCGATCAGTCTCTGATCGTTGTTGATGCGTGTGTGGCCGCCTTGAATCGGCTCGACCGCTCCACTCACACCTTCCAGCCTCACTCGCCAGAATTGTGCCGCGCTTTCAACACTCGTGAGTACGTTCTGGCTGCTGAAGAACAACGCTGACGGTGGCACCGAGTACGTGTGTTTTCGCGGCGATGACGAATCAGTGGAGATGCTTGAGGGCTATCACCTGCCGCCACAGATGCCCTTGATCAAGCGGCGTTCCTGGATGAATCGTTTGGATGCCCTCAGCTGCCGCAGCCGGCTCGAGCGAAGCGAGGGGTTTCGTCACGGTGCGCCGCTGTTCTGATCGGGCCCCGATACGCTCATCTGAAGAACCGGATCGACGCAATGGCAGCCCTGGGTGAATCTGGTCCCGACGCAAATTCGGACGATCCATTTGCCCGTCTCGGTTTGAGCCGGGATGCAGGTTTTGAACAGGTGCAAGCGGCGAAGGCTCGCTGCCTGTCGGAAGCATCCGGTGATGATCAGGCCAGGGCCAAGATCGAAGCGGCCTATGACGCTGTGTTGATGGCCCGGCTTCGTGACCGTCAACAGGGTCAGGTGAGCGCTGCAGCAGCAACGGCATCAGAGCGTGAGGCGACGGCTGGATCGTTGCCTTCGTTGCCTGCACAGGCTCCGATGACCAACGTTTTCGCCAACCTTCGCAACAAGCTGCCCGATCCCTCTCAGTCCTTGTCTGGTCTGAAGCCGGACTGGGCTCTTGTGGAGGGACAGGGCCGTTCCGTGCGAATCATTGCCGGGGTCATCGGCATCGCTCTGCTGGTGCTCTCCGCCGGCAGCATTCAGCTGGTGCTTGCTCTGGCAACGATCGGGGTCTTTCTCAGCCAGATTCGTCGTGGCCGTCGCCCGTTGGCATCCCTGGGCTGGACGTTGCTGGTGCTCAGCATCGGCTTGGCGGCGGGATCCTTACTGAATCTGGCGCTTTCTCCTACCGCCTTTGAACAGTTGGCCCTCAATCCACTGCAGATTCAAGCCCTTCCTGCAGGGTTGCTGTTGTGGGCTGCGGCCTTGTTTCTGGCCTGAACTCAGGCTGCTTCCGGAAGCGCCTCAATCAGTTCCTGCAGTTCTGCGGCGCTGACGTCATAGCGGTTGTTGCAGAAGTGGCAGGTCAATTCCGCCCCTCCGTCTTTGTCTCGCATGTCGGTGAGTTCGTCCCTGCCGAGCAGAAGCAGGGCACCTTTGCTGCGCTCACGGCTGCAAGGGCAGAAAAAACGAAGCTCCTGAGTGGCTTCGGCGTCGTCGAGGGGTTTGGGGTCAAGGTCGGGGAAGACGTCCCTGAGCAGATCTTCAAGCTGGTCGCCACTCTCAGCCAGCCGCTGACTGAACCCAGTGATCTCGCGGCAACGTTGTTCAATCAGCTCGACCAGTGCCGGCTCTTCCGCTGCTTTGGGGAGGATTTGCACCAGAAGCCCTCCACTGGCATGGATGCCTTCGCTGTTCATCTGTTCCCCTACAAAGACGGCCGAAGGGGTCTGTTCGGAATGGAGCAGATAGGACGCAACATCATCGCCAATGCCTCCGCTGACCAGCTCAACGGTGCTGTTGAAGGGTTCTCCCTTGCCGTCGTCACGCATGACGTGGAGATAACCGGTGCCGGCGGCTTCCTTGAAGTTGAAGCTGAAATGGCCTGACTCGTCTTGAATCGGGTCGAGTTCGAGGGACGGCTCTCCGACATAGCCGCGAACGGTTCCGTTACGGCCGGCATCCACCATCAAGTTCTTGATCGGCCCGTCTGAGCCAAGACGAAGATTCACCCGGCCGTGGCGCACCTTCATTGAACTGGCCAGCATCAGTCCGGCAGCCATGGCCCGTCCGAGCATCACGCTGGTGAGGAACGACAATCCATGGCGCTCCCTGGCCTCGCGCACGATGTTGGTTGTTGACACCGCGACCAACCGGATGCCGCCATCAGCGGCTGTTGCGCGAACCAGCCGGTCGGCCATATCCCCTCGGAAGCTCAGGGCAATGTAGTCATCGGTTCGAGCCGTCCGCCCCGTAAGCGCAGTCTTTGGCAGTCCCAATCCTGGAAGAGCTCGGGCTCATGGGTGACCACAATCAGCACCTGATCAGAGGCGAGGCTGGCGAGTAGATCGAGCACGTCGCGTCGCACCGACCAGTCCAAACCTGCGGTGGGTTCATCGAGGAGGAGCACTTCAGCGCCACGCAGCATCTGCACCGCAAGAGCGAGCCGCCGTTGTTGCCCGCCGCTCAGCCGTTCCGGTGCGCTGGTGGTCGCGATTTGATTGAGCCCGACACGTTCCAGCACGCTCTGTTCCCGCTCGTGGCCAAGGCGGCGGTGCCCCAGTCGCAGTTCCTGGGCCACGCTCAGCCCGAGGAAATGGCGCTCCGGAAACTGGAAGACCATGCCGCAGAGCCAGCGCAGCTGACGGCGTGTCATCGAGCTGCCGTTCCAGCTGATGCTGCCGGCCGTTGCTGACGCCAGCCCACTGATGATCTCCAGGAGAGAGGTCTTGCCGGATCCACTGGCGCCGGCGATCAGCAGCGGACGTCCCTTTTGCGTTTGAAAATCAATGCCTTCGAGGATTGGGGCACCAGCCGTCGCGGGTGCATAGGTGATTCCGGAGAGCTCGAGCATGCGATCAGCTTGAACGATGATGACGGTGTCGCGATGGCCCCATGGACATTCGTTTTCGTGAAGTCGATCCTTTCAACTGTTGGTTGTGGATCCGATTCTCGGAACCCCCCAGCCAGGGGGAGCGGAATTACGTGGATGGAGTGTTCGACAGCTGGTACGTGATCGGCCGTCTGGGCGGGTTCAACGCAGAGAACCTGCAGGTGCATGACGCCGGTTCTGATCTCAGTTGGATGGCCTACGACAACGACGACGCTGAGTCAGCGATGCCAGCCCTGATGCACAACATGGGGCAACTGGAATATCAGAACGACTGGGGACGTTGCTGGGTGGATCTCGGCACTTCGGATGGTGTCGCCATTGATGTGTTGATCAATGCGCTGCGTCAGTTGGATTCCGACGTGGTTCAGATCGAGGAGCTGGTTGTCGGCGGGGTGAATGAACATTGGCCCGTTGAGGAGCATCCCGACAGCGTTTTCCCTGCTGGTGGCTGAACGTCGGCGGTTGCTCCTGTCGCCGGATCGTCTGGCGGAGGCTGGTTCTGTTCTGCTCAACATGGAGGAGCAGCACTACCTCCGCCGCGTGTTGCGTATGCGCTGTGGTGGCCGGGTGGATGTCATCGATGGTTGTGGCCGGCTCTTCACCGCGACCCTGGTGGAACCGCAGTTGCTTGAGCTCGATTCAGCCCTGCAACAGATCGAACCGTTGGCTCAACCACAGCTGGGCTTGGCTGTGGCCTTGATGCGTCGGGGGATGGATGAGGTGATCCGGATGGCCTGCGAGCTTGGCATTGATCGGATTCAGCCCCTCCGTTGCGAGCGCTGTGTTCCCCAGGCCGAACATCGACCGGAGCGTTGGTTGGCCATCGTTCGTGAAGCGGTGGAGCAGTGCGAACGGTTGTGGACGCCGCAGCTGTTCGATTTGAAAGACCTAACCGAGTGGATGGGAGATGAGCGGGGCCAGTGTTTGGTGGGGGTGACCCGCAAGACGGCATCACCAGCATTGGATCAATGGTTGCGTCACCAGGCCGATCCTGTTCAGCCCACATGGCTCATGGTCGGCCCTGAAGGTGGCTGGACCAGTGAGGAAATGAAGCAGTTCGCTGAAGCAAAGATTCAGCCCGTCCAGATGGGATCGACAATCCTGCGCAGTTCCACAGCTGCGGTGGCTGGTGCAGTGGAACTCGTGCGTTGGAGGGATGGCTTGATCAGCTCTTGAACAGATCCTGAGCAATGCCCCGGAAGTTTTTAAGAGCGGCACCGGGGCGACGGCTGCGCTGGCGCAGTCCGCTGCCTGGCATCAGGTTGCTGGGAGCGAAGGTGGAATAGGTCACGGCCGGACGTGCAGCCTCTGCTGCAGCCAATTCGGCAGCGATGGCTTCGGCTGTGGTCAGAGAGGCGGCCGGCTGAGGGCTGACATTCTGGTTGGGCGCTGTGACTGCCTCGGTAGGCGCGGGCTTGGAAGCCGCTGAGGAATTTGATGCTGCTGCCTCAGTTGATGCCGCTGGCGTTGGGGCTTCCGTTGCCTCTTTGCTGGCTGCCTCTGATTGAGGGAGCTCAAGGGTGGCCGGAGCAGCGGCTTCATCCAGGGTGAGGAAAAAGCCCTTGTTGCTGTTGAGCACCATCCGGCCGACCAGAGAACGAACGAACCCGATTCTCCTCCTGCAATGGCCGCAGGCAGGAGATGCTTAGGGCACTGCAACACGGTGTGATGTCCGCACTCTGGATTCAGGCCCTGGTTGTGAACACGGTTTTGATTGCCCTGGCGCAGCGGACAACCGTGCTCACCCGCAGTGGTTGGGTCCACGCGGCAGCGCTTGGCACGATCCTCTGGGGTTGTTTGGGTTGGTCGGGCTGGTTGGCTGTAGTCGCCTACCTCTTTCTTGGAAGTCTGGTCACCAAGATCGGCTTTCAGAACAAGCAAAGCCGGGGTCTGGCTGAGGCCCGCGGGGGTCAGCGCGGGCCTGAAAACGTCTGGGGTTCCGCTGCTGTTGGTGCAGTTCTGGCGCTGCTCATCGGAGCCGGAGTTGAGCCTCGCGCCCTGTTGATGGTTGGTTTTGCCGCGAGTTTTGCGGCCAAGCTGGCCGACACCTTTGGCAGTGAGATCGGCAAACGCTTTGGACGCACCACGGTTTTGATTACAAGCCTGCGTCCGGTGCAGCCGGGCACGGAGGGGGCCATCAGCCTCGAGGGAACTTTGGCCAGTGCCGCCGGCAGCCTCGCCATGACTCTGGTGATGCTGGCGCTGCAGTTGGTTCCCTCTTGGCCTGTGGCTGGGTTGGTGATGGTGGTTGGTCTGGTGGCCACCCTTGGTGAAAGCCTGCTCGGTGCCCTTGTGCAGGATCGTGTGTCCTGGTTGAGCAATGAGTTGATCAATGCTCTTCAGACCCTGCTGGCCGCTGTGCTGGCGATGCTGCTGGTGTCACTCTGATCAGCTGGTTTCGATTGGCATCAGACCATCGCGCTGGGCCCATTCCCGTAGCAATCGAATGCCCTCATTCAGATGAAGGCGCAGCGACGAGCGACTGCAATTCAGCGCCTGAGCCAGATCATTGAGGCTCTGCCCTTCAATCAAGTGCGCATGCAGCACCGTGCCGGCCATGCCATCCACTTGGTGCAGAACGCTCTTCAGCCAGTCCAGGTGTTCATCGTCCGCACAAAAGCTTGCTGGCTCTTCATGGCAGGCAAACAGATCGACGATCTGGCTGGCTCCATGGCTCCGCACGGCGGCGGCCCAGCGTTCAGGTCGAACTGAGAGCACGGCGGCGAGCTCCTGATCGCTGAGGCTCGGAAGCCGGTTCTGTTCGCCATCACGTTGGATTTTCATCCCTGCTGCGTAGAGATCACGCAGCCGCCAGGGAATCCGAATGGTTCGGGAGCGATCACGGCGGTAATGCAGGATCTGGCCTGTAGCGCGCGACAGCAAATAGCTGCTTGGGCGCAGACCCCGATGCGGGTCAAATCGATCGAGGCCTCGGATCAAGCCAACCCGCGACTCCTGGAGCAGGTCGTCGAACTCTTCAGGTCCGCGTTGCTGTTGGCGACGAGCCGCGCAGTGGGCCAAGCCCAGGTTCTTGAGAACTTGTTGATTGCGCTGCGCAATGCAGTGGGGCAGGGAGCGGCGCCCTTCCTGCCTCAGGTGACGTGGAGAAATCAAGGGATCAGTGCAACTGATCCAACGGTTCAACGATCAGCCTCGTACCGGTTGGCCCTTAAGTGCCGCAGTTCGGCACTTTCGTGCCGGATCATGGGTGCAACAGTTTTGGACTGATGGACTGGCAAGCCGACGCCCTGGCAGCACTCAAAAAGGATGTTCCTTTCTTCGTTCGGCCTGCTGTGCGAAAACGCGTTGAGGCGATGGCGGGTTCAGAGGGACGCTCCGAGATCGATCTGGCCTATTACCAGTCCGCGAAGCAGGCGATGGCTCCCAGCTGAGTTCAGGAGGGGTCAAGATCGCAACGCTGAAGCTCCGGCTGGGTCAACCGGTCAATGATGCGTGCCATATCAACGGCGGTCAGTTCTCCGTTCTCGTCCCACTTAAGGGTTGTTTTGCGCTGGGCAGGGGGATGGCCGGTAGCGCCTTCTGCAGAGCGGTCAGGTCCCAAGTCCGATCACCAATGTCAGGAGAGCAACACATTAGCCGTCTCTCTGGAGGCTGTTTACACGCTGATAGGTGTTGATGTGTTAAGTGGCGCGAAGCCAGCCCACTCCCGCAAGGGTGCCCATTGATCCATGCGCTGGTCCAGCCAGCGGTGGCCATCGGCATTGAGATGAATCCCATCGGGTTCCATCCAGGTCAGCCAGTCATGCTCCATCTGCATGTCCTGATGCAAGGACAGGAACGGCACATCTGCCTCGCGACACTGGTCTGCCAGGGCTGCTTCCGTTGCCGCAATCTGCCGGTTGCTGTACCAAAGGCAGCCGGCAAAGGGCATGACGTGCTCATCCACCGGTGTCAGGCCAAGCACAAAAACCTGCACCTCTTGGGTCATCTCGCTGAGCAGCTGACCCATGCCAAAGGAAAAGGCATCCACATCCAGTTGTGGTCTGCCGTCGATCCGGCCCACTCTTGCGGTGTCATTCAGCCCCACACTCAGCAGGAGTCCACCGGGTGTCTGGCGGCGCAGTTCCCCACGGCAGGACCACTCGCTGCGCCAGCGGGCGGCGACGCGTTCTAGGCCGTCGCCGCGTACGCCGAGGGGATAGATCACGGGAGCGCCGGGCAGATTCATCCAGCGCAGCCGAAGCCTTTGACACCAACCTCCCGCCTCACGGTCTCCCCATCCGTGCACACCACTGTCCCCGAGCACGAGCAATTGACGGGGGACCTCGATCGAACCGCTCATAAGGACATGGCTCGGCTGTTCCAGCTCCCCTGAAGTCGTTCACCCAGGCTCTCACCCATCAGCGTGAGCAGCGTGGAGATCAGTACGATCCAGAACACCAACGGCCAGTGAAAGGAGCTGAGGGCTTCCATCAGCTGCCAGCCCAGGCCAGCCCCACCCACCATTCCAATGATCGCGGTGTCGCGCAGGATCACATCCAAGCGATAAGTCGCGTAGGCGAGGTAAGAGCGGCTGACATCCGCCAGAGGGCCGTAGAGCCAGCTCACTTGGGGTGAAGCGCCGCAGGACTTCAGGGTCTGGACAGAGCGCAATCCCGTGCTGCGGACATCGTCGATCAACACCCGCCCCATCACACCGCTGTGATGAAGACCAAGGGCCAACCCAGCTAGCGCCAGGCTCGGTTTGGCAAGCATCAGCAGCAGGAGTGCGATGAGAGGCGCTGGGAGCAGTCGAAACGCTGCCCACACCACGCCCTGCAGGCGCAGGCTGGCCTGGCTGGGCCAAAGGAGAAGCATCAGAGGTGGCAGGCCAGTGGCGATGCAACCGGCAACCAGAGTGATCCATACCGTGGCTCCAATCACCCCTGGCCAGTGGATTTCCAGGGCAGCAGAGAAGTCTTGGGATCCGCCCATAAGGGTTCCCAAGACCATGGACCACTCACCCACAGGCCAGGCCAATTGCAGATCCAGCTGTGTGCTCCATGCGAGAGCGACCAACGGGCTGGCCACCACTACAGGGAGAATCAACAAGCGCGAGCAGGCGCGGAGCTTTCGCAGCAGAAGGTCGAGCACCACCATGGCTATGGCCAGCAACCACAGGCCACTCCACATCTCCTGAAATTGCAGTGAGCGCAGGCTCAGGCTGAGGTCTGTGCCCAGGCCACCGAGGCCGAACACACCAAGAATCAGGGCAGAACGAAGGGCACAGTCGAGACGGTGGCCAATGTGGTCGCTGATCGGCCGAGCCAGCGGAGGCGCGAGGCCAGTGAGCATCACAGCCCATGGTGTAGCTCCTGCACCCATGAGCGCAGGGATCGCAGGGGAGACGTGGCAATCCACCTGATCTGCAATCACCCGTGCCATCAGAACCGTGTAAGGAATGGCAATAGCGCAGACCGCTACCCAGCCATTCAGTCCGAACACTTGCAGGAGCAACAGCCCCCAGATCAATTCATGCACGGCGCGCAGGGGGGCCAGGCCACGCCGCAGAACCACAGCAGGCCAATGCACTCCCACAAGGATCTCCCAAAAGGTGCTGGAGCTCAGCAGTCCAAGGGCCACGCCGAGAACGCTGCTGACACCCCACGACAGCAGCGCAATCACAACGGTGATCTGAAGCCCGTTGATCAAGCTGCCCAGGACGATGGGATCCATCGACGGCTGCACTGCTGCAGCGGCGAACTGCTGAAGGAGAGCCAGCCCTCCAGCATGACCATCCCGCAACAGCACCACCAGAATTCCCACCAGGCTCAGGCTTGGCAGCAGGGGGATCAGCGGCAGCGCAGGTTTCAGGCTGATGCGTAAAGCCATTCCAACTGATCACGATGGATCGCCTCCGGTGCCGCATCGATCGCCAGGGCACCATCACGGAGCCCTAAAACACGATCAAATCGGTCAATCAAATCCGGGCGGTGAAGGCTGATCAGGCATCCCGGTGACAGCAGAAGCGTGTTGAGCACATCAGCAGCAAGGGTGGGATCAAGTGCGGAGAGGGGCTCGTCAGCCAGAACCATCTCAGGCCGTTGATGCAACAAACGGGCCAGGGCCACCCGTTGTCGCTGCCCTCCTGAAAGCTTTCCAACGGGTTGCTGGATCAACTCGGGTTCGAGATTCACCTGGCTCATCACCGCCAGGCAGGCGTCGTGGTCCAGGGGGCCCAGCAGGTTGCGAAGGGCCCACAGCAGACCATGTCGCCCGAGGGCGCCGCTGTTGATGTTCTGCATGACGCTCAATTCCTCCACCAGGCGGAGGTCCTGCCAGAGGGTGCCCATGCGCCGCCGTTGCCGGCGCGACAGGTGTTGATGGGGTTGACCGCACCAGTGAACCGACCCTGCATCGGGGCTTAAGGCACCGTTGCAGAGCTTCAACAGGGTGGTTTTGCCGGCACCACTGGCGCCGAGCAAAACCACACGCTGGTCGGCACGAAGCGTGAGTGTGATGGGTTGGAGCCGGTGCCTCAGGCAGGCCTGTTGCAGCTCCAGAAGAGCCGTCAACGGATCTTTCCGAGCTGGCGTCCCACGGTTTCGATCATCACGTAGTCCTCGTTTTGAGCAGGGATGAAACGTTCTGCACCGAACAATTCCAGAATCGCGGAGCCGTTTTCCGTCTGTGCAGACAGCTCAAGCAACGCGGATTGAAGGTTGTCGGTGAAACCATCGCCGAAACGATCATCCAAACCGGGGCGCACAACCCAGTGGTAATCCACGTAAGGAGGTGTCCTCCAGATCACTGAAACCTTGTCGGTGTCCACACGGCCATCGGAAACATTGCTGCGCCAGACCTGCTCGTTCAAGGCACCTACCTCGTAGGCACCGCTTTGCACCAGGGCAATGGTGGCGTCGTGGCTGCCGCTGAAGCCGGGGCCACCCCCCGCCAGGTCCTCAGGTTTCACGCCGTTTTTCCCCATGAAGTACTGGGGCATCAGACGTCCTGAGGTGGAGCTCTCCGAGCCGAAGGCCAGGCGCCGTCCCTTCAGTTCAACCAATTGGTCAGCACTGGTGAAGGGGCGCAAACCACTGGCGCCATTGGCGATGAACACGCTGGTGAATTCCGCATCGATGTCCCTTTGTGCCAGCACCCGGGCTCCAGGCGTCTGCAGCCTGGCCTGCACACCGGTGAGTCCACCGAACCAGACCAGATCAAGGCTGCCGGTGCGGAAAGCACTCACCGCCGCTGCATAGTTGCTCACCGGCGCGTAACGCACAGGAACATCGAGCTTGTCGCTGAGTTCCTCCGAGAGAGTGCCGTACAGGCGGTTCAGTTTCTCGGGGTTCTGGTCGGGAATGGCACCGATCTGAAGAACGGCCTGCCTGGTGTCTTTCTGGGGTGCACCGCAGCTGGTCATGGTGGCCGTGATGGACAGTCCGGCGATCAAACCGGTGGCCACCACGACCCAGCGTTCTCGTACAGACATTCAGAAATTGGATGTGATCAGATGGGATCAGAAGGAACCAAGCAGTCGCTTCAGTCGCTTCAGTCCATCGTTGATCGTCTCATCCGCTACTGCACAGGACAGTCGGATGCAGCGGTCATCGCCGAAGGCCAGGCCAGGAACCATGGCCAGACCCTCCTGTTCCAGGGCTTGCCGGCAGAACTCCATGGAATCAACAGCTCCGTCCGGCAGGCGCGGGAAGGCATAGAAGGCCCCCTGGGGTGGGGTCAAGGTGATGCCCTCCAGCGCCTGCAGGCCCTTGGTGAGCAGCGTGCGGCGGCGGTTGTAACTGGTGGCCATGTCGCGAACACAATCCCTGGAACCCTCGATTGCAGCCAGGGCTCCGCGTTGGGCAAAGCTGCACACATTGCTGGTGCTCTGGCTCTGCAGGGCTGAGGCAGCCTTGATCACGGCAGCATCTCCAGCCAGATAACCAAGGCGCCAGCCCGTCATCGCCCAGCCTTTGGCAAAGCCGTTCACGGTGAAGCAACGCTCGCGGATCCCCTCGGCGATGGCCGCAAAGCTGCAGTGCTGCTGACCGTCCGCCAGCAAATATTCATAGATCTCATCGCTCATCACCATCAGTTGAGGGTGCCTGGCCACCAACGCGGCGAGTGCCTCGAGCTCAGCCCGTGTCATCAACTGACCGCTGGGGTTCCCAGGCGAATTGATCACCACAAGACGGCTGCGAGGAGTGATCTTCTGTTCCAGCAGTTCCAGGTCGAGCCGGAAGCCCTCCTCAGCCTTTGTGGGGATGATTGTGGTGGTGGCACCGGCCAGGGCGGCCATTTCCGGATAGCTCAGCCAGTACGGCGCTGGGAGGAGCACCTCATCACCGGGATTGAGGAGCACCTGGAACAGGTTGTAGATGGCCTGTTTGCCACCGTTGGTCACCAGCACCTGCTCCGGTTGGGTCGGAATCCCGTTCTCCAGGCTCAGCTTGTGGGCGAGGGCAGCACGCAGATCGGGATCGCCGGCTGCGGGGCCGTAACGGGTGAACCCCTTGGCAAGGGCCTGCTGGGCTGCTTCAACGATGAAATGGGGCGTCTCAAAGTCCGGCTCGCCGGCACTGAGGCTGCAAATGTCTTTGCCGCTGTCACGCAAGGATTTGGCTTTGGCGCTGATCTCCAACGTCAAAGACGGCTTGAGGGCCACAGCCCGGTGGGAAAGTTCTGGCGGGCGAGACATCGGTAACGCACCACCCCGCGGTGCGTTTAAAACGTCATCATCCTGCCGCAGATGGTGTCGCAGACAACCTTGATTTCACCGCAATGATGAACGCGATGCAGATCAGCTGGGTGCTGGCCGCTGAAGACACGAACAGGCTCGGCCGTTTTTACAGCGAGCTGTTTCAAGCCGGGTTGCTGCCTGGGGTGGCGGATCATCACTGCATCGTTCAATTCAGCGACGGCACCCGCCTGGAGATTTACAAGCCTTCCAGCAAGCGACCCTTTCCCACAAAGGGACGTGCCCTAGCCCCGTGTTTACGTCTCTCGCCATCACGGGATCCCCTGCCCGAGCTTCAACGGCTTGTGAGCACGGCCCTGCAGCAGGGTGGATCGCTCGTGGAGGATGCGCGGGTCGAGCCCTTTGGAGCTGAGGCCTGGATCCACGACCCGGAAGGCAATCCTCTGTTGTTGTTGGTCCCCTTGGCCTCTGCCGCTTCGATGTGATGACCGGCTCCATCCTTGAGGCATGCAGTGATTGCAAGGCCTGTGATCTCGCCACCACCCGACAGACGGTTGTGATCAGTCGCGGTAATCCGGAGGCTGATCTGATGCTCATTGGCGAAGCGCCAGGGGCTCAGGAAGACATGCAGGGCCTTCCGTTTGTCGGGCGCTCCGGTCGTGCCCTCGATCAATTGCTGCGGGAAGTGGACCTGGACCCCGCTCGTGACCTTTACATCTGCAACGCGGTCAAATGCAGGCCCCCCAACAACCGACGACCGAAAAAAGCTGAGTTGGCAGCCTGCCGGTCCTGGCTTGATCTTCAGCTGGCTGCCGTTGATCCAAAGGTGATCGTGCTGACGGGAGCCACCGCGGTGGAGGCCATTCTTGGAATCAAAGGCGGCATGACCCAGCTTCGCGGTCAGTGGCAGGCCTGGAGTGGACGGGCGGTGATGCCGATTTTTCATCCCTCCTATCTCTTGCGCAATCCCTCCAAAGCTGCCGGTGCCCCCATCGATCTGACCCGACAGGATCTCGCCGCGGTTCGGCGCAGGCTGTGCGAACGTTGACGCGCTTCACCACCGGCCCCATGACTGCCCTGGATCGGCGCTACGACACCCAGATCCACCGCCGTGTGACCCGCACCGTGATGGTGGGGGATGTGCCTGTGGGCAGCGAGCACCCGATCGTGGTGCAGTCGATGATCAACGAGGACACCCTCGATATCGATGCTGCTGTGGCCGGCATCATCCGCCTGGCTGAAGCCGGCAGTGAAATCGTCCGGGTGACCACGCCTTCGATGGCCCACGCCAAGGCGATGGGACAGATCCGTCAGGAGTTGCGTCAGCGGGGTTGCACGGTTCCCCTGGTGGCCGACGTCCACCACAACGGCGTCAAGATCGCCCTGGAAGTGGCCCAGCACGTCGACAAGGTGCGGATCAATCCAGGTTTGTTCATCTTCGACAAGCCTGATCCGAACCGGGAAGAGTTCAGCCCGGAAGAATTTGCCGCCATTGGCCAGCGCATCCGGGATACGTTCGAGCCCCTGGTGACCCTGCTGAGGGACCAGAACAAAGCACTTCGCATCGGTGTGAACCATGGCTCCCTGGCGGAGCGGATGCTGTTCACCTATGGCGACACCCCTGAGGGGATGGTCGAATCAGCCATGGAGTTTGTACGGATCTGCCATGAGCTGGATTTCCACAACATCGTGATTTCGATGAAGGCCTCCCGGGCTCCGGTGATGCTTGCGGCCTACCGCCTGATGGCGGACACCATGGATAAGGAAGGCTTCAACTACCCCCTGCACCTGGGCGTGACCGAAGCCGGTGATGGTGATTACGGCCGGATTAAAAGCACCGCCGGCATCGCCACCCTGCTGGCCGATGGACTTGGCGACACCCTGCGGGTTTCGTTAACCGAAGCCCCAGAGAAAGAGATTCCAGTCTGTTATTCGATTCTCCAATCCCTGGGTCTGCGCAAGACCATGGTGGAGTACGTCGCCTGTCCCAGCTGCGGCCGAACGCTCTTCAACCTCGAAGAGGTGCTGCACAAAGTGCGCAACGCCACCTCCCACCTCACAGGATTGGACATTGCCGTAATGGGTTGCATCGTCAATGGTCCTGGCGAGATGGCCGATGCTGATTACGGCTACGTCGGCAAAACCCCTGGCGTGATTTCGCTGTATCGCGGTCGTGATGAGATTCGGAAGGTGCCGGAAGCCGAAGGCGTTGAAGCCCTGATCCAGTTGATCAAAGAGGACGGTCGCTGGGTGGAGCCCGCCTGATCTAGTTAGGCTGAAGAAGCAGCCCTGAGGGGACATGGTTCGGAGTCAGCGTCTGCGTTCTTTGGTTCGATCGACTCCGTTGCTGCTGTTGCTCGGCGTTGGCGGTGTTGTTACCGCCATGGGCATCAGTTCACCGGGCCTCTCCTTGCCATCGGCCTCCGGCGGATCCATTCACGACAGTCCCAAGGAGGTGATTGACCAGGTTTGGCAGATCGTCTATCGGGATTACCTGGATTCCACCGGGGCCTACGACGAGACAACCTGGCGTCAATTGCGCAGCAGCCTGCTGAGCAAGTCCTATGGGGGCAGTGCCGAGTCCTATGAGGCAATTCGCGGCATGCTGGCCAGCCTCGATGACCCCTACACGCGTTTTCTTGATCCGAAGGAGTTCAAGGAAATGCAGATCGACACCTCAGGTGAACTGATGGGTGTGGGCATTCAGCTCAGCCTCGACAAGGACACCAAGGAGTTGGTTGTTGTTTCCCCAATTGAGGGAACTCCCGCCTCCCGTGCCGGGGTTCAGCCCAAGGATGTGATCGTCTCCATTGACGGTGCCTCCACGAAAGGCATGACCACCGAAGACGCCGTCAAATTGATCCGGGGTCCGGAGGGCACCGATGTGGTGCTGGGGCTCAGGCGCCAGGGTCAGGTGCTGGATGTGCCGCTGAAACGGGCACGCATCGAGATTCATGCTGTCAAGTCCAAGCTCAACACGGCCCCCAACGGCCGCAAGGTGGGCTACATCCGTCTCAAGCAGTTCAATGCCAACGCCACGCGCGAGATGCGTGCGGCCACCAAGGAGCTCGAATCCCAGGGAGCTGAAGGCTATGTGCTTGATCTGCGCAGCAACCCTGGTGGCTTGCTTGAGGCCAGCGTTGACATCGCCCGGCAATGGCTGAACGAAGGCACCATTGTCAGCACCCGAACCCGTGAAGGCATACGCGATGTGAGGCGCGCCACTGGCAGTGCAATTACGGACAAACCATTGGTGGTGCTGATTGATCAGGGATCCGCTAGTGCCAGTGAAATTCTTTCAGGGGCGTTGCAGGACAATTCCCGTGCTCAGCTCGTCGGTCAGAAGACGTTTGGCAAAGGTCTTGTTCAGGCCGTTCGCGGCCTGGCCGATGGATCAGGCCTGACCGTCACGATCGCCAAATACCTGACTCCCAAGGGAACAGATATTCACAAAAACGGGATCAAACCAGACATCGAGGCACCGATGTCCGAGAAGGAATTAAAAAATTTCTCGGTTGAAGACCTGGGAACCCAAAAAGACAGCCAATACAGAAGGGCTGAAGGAACCTTGGTGAAACAACTCAATGCAATCCAGGCAGGTACGACGTTTCAACCGGGTACAGCCAATTTGAGTTACGCCATCCCGTAGGTCAGGCAACCGGCTGCATCAGTCCACCGCCACCGCCGCCGTTGGAATCGTCGTCGTCGGAAGCACCAGGCTGGAACAAGGCGTAAACACCGAGGGCTGTGGCACAGAAGACGCCGCTGATCAGTTCCAGGGAGATGCCACCGGCACCGATCTCGACGAATTCACCCATGTCCAACGGATTTCGTTGAACCCAATGTAACGAAGAATTGCGTGGTTGGTAACGTTTTTCTCAGAATTGGTTTCAGGCTTCAGACCTGAACCACCTCTTCGTTCTTGGCACGCAGCTCTTCCTGCCGCTGTGCCTCGGTTTTGCCATCGGCATCAGGAATCTGGACTGCCATCAGTCGCAGCCATTCCATCAGCTGTTCCAGTTGCTTCTCCATGGGGAGAACACCGAGACCGCGGGCCATCACCTTGTGCTGGATGCCGCTGCCGGCCTGATACACCAAACGGCCATGCAGATGCTGAGGCAACCCCTGGCGCAGCAAACGGAACGCCGGTTCCTCCATGGGAGTTTCGAGCACGATGTTGGGCTTTTCCGGTTTGATCCTGGAAAAGCCGCACCGCTTCGCCAGAAGTTTGAGTTCCATCAGCTGCAACAGCGACACCACGGCAGCGGGCAGCGCTCCGTAGCGATCGGCCCAACCCGCGGCCAGCTCCACAAGCGCTTCGGCCGTCAGGCAGTCGGCTGCAGCTCGGTAGGCCGCAATCTTTTCGTCTGGATCGGTGATCCAGTCAGCAGGCACGAAGGCCGTGACCGGCAAGTCCACCTGGGTGTCCTCAACATTAGGGATGTCTTGCCCCTGAATTTCGGCAAGAGATTCCTGCAGCATCTCCATATAAAGGTCGAAGCCGATGGTTTCCATCTGGCCGCTTTGTTGCACACCAAGCAGATTGCCCACCCCACGGATTTCCATATCCCGCATGGCGAGCTGATAACCGCTGCCGAGTTGGGCGAACTCCTGAATGGCGCGCAGCCGCTGACGGGCGGTGTCGCTGAGCGATGCATTGCCGGGATAGAACAACCAGGCATGGGCCTGAATCCCACTGCGACCGACCCGTCCCCGCAGTTGGTACAGCTGGGCCAGGCCAAAACGGTGGGCGTCCTCTATCAGGATCGTGTTGACGCGAGGAATGTCCAGGCCGCTTTCCACAATCGTGGTGCAGAGCATCACGTCGGCTTCGCCGGCGTTGAACGCCACCATGGCGTTCTCCAACTCGCCTTCAGCCATCTGACCGTGAGCCACCAAAAGCTTCAGGCCTGGCAGCATCTCGCGTAGGCCTGCAGCAACCTCCTCGATTCCTTCCACCCGGGGAACCACATAAAACACCTGGCCCCCACGATCCAGTTCCTGGCGGATGGCGCTGCGCACCGCCTCCGGATCCAGAGAAGCCAGGTGCGTCTTAATCGGACGGCGCAGCGGCGGTGGTGTGGTGATCAGGCTCATCTCCCGCACCCCCGAAAGGCTCATGTAGAGCGTTCTGGGAATCGGCGTTGCCGACAGCGTCAGCACGTCCACGTCCTTCCGCAGCACTTTGATCTTTTCCTTTTGGTTCACACCGAAGCGCTGTTCTTCATCCACCACCAACAGACCAAGCTCTTGAAATGACGCTCCTTTGCTGAGCAACTGGTGGGTTCCCACCACGGCGTCGATGGTTCCCTGCTTCAGGCCATCGAGAATGGATTTGCGTTCTGATGCTGTTCGGAAACGATTCAGCAGAGCCACCTTGATCGGATACGGCGCGAAGCGTTCCGAGAGCGTGCGCCAGTGCTGTTGGGCCAACACCGTTGTCGGAGCCAGCATCGCCACCTGTTTTCCAGCGGTGATGGCTTTGAAGATGGCGCGGATCGCAACTTCGGTCTTGCCGAAGCCAACGTCCCCGCACACCAGTCGGTCCATCGGCTCCTGCCGTTCCATGTCCCGTTTCACATCGGCCGTGGCCTTCAGTTGATCCGGCGTCGGGTCATAGGGGAACGACTCCTCCATTTCCACCTGCCAGGGGCCGTCGGTGGGGAAGGCAAAGCCTGCGGCCTGTTGCCGTTCCGCGTACAGCTTCACCAGATCAAGGGCAACCTTGCGAACCGCCTTCTTGGCCCGTTCCTTGGCCTTGTTCCAGGCCGTGCCACCCATGCGGTTGAGCTGCGGGGGTGTTTCACTCGTGGCCCGGTAACGCCCCAGGCTTCCGAGTTGATCGGCGGCAACCCGAAGGATTCCATCGGCGTACTGCACCACGAGGTAGTCGCGGATATCGCCTGATATCGCCAGTTTTTCCATGGCTTTGAAGCGGCCAATGCCATGGTTTCGATGCACCACAAAATCGCCCGGGCGCATCTTGTTGGGATCCACCGTGCGGCTGGCTGCCTTGCGGCGACGTCGTACATAGCCACTGGAACTAAGGCTCTGCTGCCCGAAGAATTCGCGGTCGGTGACCAGGGCTACCCGCCAGGCCGGGAGCTGTAATCCCTCGAGTTCCGCGGTGCCCCTCACCTTCAGAGCAACAGGGGTGTTCTGTTCGATCAGACGAGCGATGGCGTTGCTATCGCCCGTGTTCGGAACAAACCGGCTGATGCAGTCGTGCTCCTCCAGCAGAGCAACCGCTCGGCTGGGTTGCGCAGACACCAACCAAACGGCCGTGCGCTCGGTCTGGAAACCCTTGATCAGTTCCCCGAGTTTTCCAAATTGGTTGGGGTAGGCCGCAACAGGACGGCTGGCGAGGTCGAAGCTGTTGGGGTGCTGGTCAACTTCGAGCAGTTCTGCCATGTCAAAGCCATGGAAGACCTCCGTCAGGGCATAGGCGGCTTCAATCTCACGGTGCAGAACCGCTGGCCAGAGCCGATCACGATCGCCCTCGTCCAGACCCACCTCAGCAGCCATGTCGTGGTGATGTTCCTCCACATGGCTGAGCCACTGTTGTCCGTGGGCCAAGCCCTGGCGTCGCTCATCGATCACCACTGTTGTGGTGTCCGGGAGGTAGTCGAGAAGCGAGGCGGGTTGCCCCCAGGCGAGCCCCATCAACCGGCGCATGCCTTCCGGAGTTCCGCCGTTTAAAAGCTGCTCTGTGCCCTCAGCACCGAGCAATCGGTCCAGTCCATCAGGCATGGACTCCCGCAGCTGGTCAGCGGTCAGCGGACCAAATCCCGTGGGTGTGAGTCGAAGCGCATCGACGGGGTCCAGTGAGCGTTGGCTGGCTGGATCGAATTCCCGCAGCTTGTCGAGTTCTTCACCAAAAAATTCAAGCCGAACAGGCAGCTCACTGCTCACCGGGAAGATGTCGACAATGTCGCCGCGACGGCTCCAGCTCCCCTCCTGCTCAATGGTGCTGACCCGCTCGTAGCCAAGTTGGGCCAGCGTCTCGCCCAGTATCTCCAGATCAACCTCATCCCCTTTGCGCAAGGTGCGCGTTTTCGTTTTCAGAACATCCGGCGGGGGGAGATGTGGCTGCAAACAACGTTCCGTGGCCACGATCGCCCAGGACGAGGCATGCGGATCACCCAGAAGGTCACTCAGAACCTGAAGCTGGCCCCAGGTGATTTCACTAGTGGGATCGAAGGGTTCATAGGGAGAGCCTTCGCTGGTGGGATACAGGCTGGCCTGAGACCAGCCCATCAACTCCAGAAGCGCCGTCCATCGCCCTGCTTCTTCAAGGGTCGGCACAACCACCAGCAAGGGCGAGTCTCGCCTTTGAGACAACGCACTGGCCACAAGTGCACGGCTGCAACGACCTGCGCCACGCATCAACAGGCGCTCGGTGCGGCTCGAGCGCTCATCGAGCTCACCGGTGAGTGCAGTTTCCTGCAACTTGGTCACCAGGGAACGGAGCGGCATGGAGCAGACCTCGGCAATCAATGATCTTCGCAATAAGGTGCCAGCAGCTGCGTTTCAACGGCCGATGTCGCGCTATCGCTGCCCCTCCTGCTGTTGCGGACCGGCAGTTGTGCTCCACCCTCCCAAAGGCGTCATTCCCCTCTGTGCGAGCTGCGCTTCACCGTTGCAACGTCAGCCGTTGGTGCGGCCGATTCCATTGCTAGTGCTGCTCACGGTGGGAGGTGTGCTCGTGGCGTCGTCCATTCCCATCCTGTTCACTCCTGAACCAGCACCTCGATCCAGGCCTGAAAAGCTGGCCTAGGGCAGAGTCTTCGCTTCAATGCACCGGTGTTGGAGCATTCATGACCCTCGGCCGTTTTCTGATCTTCTTCGTGATCGGGCTCGTACTCGCCATCACGATTCCCCAGTTGTGGTGGTTGCTGTGGGTTCTTGGTGCCTCAGCTCTGCTGGTTGTTTTTCAGCTGATTCGCCCCTGAATCTCTGTTGCTTCAGGCCGAGGCTGACTCAGGACAGCCAACAGGCATCCACGGAAAAGGTGAGTACGTCATGGGCCTCTGGATGGTCGCCAGATGTGATGGCGACACAGGCCAGCTGACCATCGTTAAAACAGGTTTTTGACTTGAGCACAAATTTGGCGGCGTCATTGTGCGACCACACCGCTAGACCTTGCTGATCGGCTTCGTCGCTGTACACCTCCCAGAGTTCGGCGAACCTCTCACCTTCAGAACCCTGGAGAAATTCATCGAGTGCTTCATCAGCACCTACTTCACGAAAGCGTTCCAGAAAACAGCGCATTAAAGGGTCGTCGATCACATTGCTTGTGGCAATGGCACCCGTAATGCCGCGTACCGACGTTCGAACAACTCTGTTCGGATCAGTGCGAGCATCGATGATCACAACAGGACATTGAAGATCCCAAGCGCTCCGGTTCCTGAGTTCGCGCCCTGCTTCGGACAAGTCGTCCCGCAGTTCGGTGATCAACCGCCGTACGAGAAGGGTGGGATCGTCCATGTCTGAACCTAACGCAAGCCTTACTTGCAACATTGGCTCGTTAAAGATTGGAAACGTTGCATGCTGCAGGCAACACTTGGCGGACAATGCTCGCTATGGGCAATGCGTCCCAATGCTGGTGTTCCGGATCGAGTACTTGGCCCTGATCCAGTCATGGATCGACTGATCAATTGATTTATTGCGCGCGTTCACAGTGTCCAAATTCACTCTCGCCTGTCTAGCTGTCGTAACACTGATGCAGGTTGGTGAAAGGATGCTCGCTCAGGCCGGTGCCTGCCAAAGCTATGAGGCGGCGTACAACCTTGAGGTCCTCATGCGTGATGGATTAACGCTGAATCAGGCCAAGGAGAGCGTGATCAACGATGGCTACTCCGACGGCTCCAAGGCTTGCTTTTCCGCCATCAAGCAGGAAATCAATCAAATGCCCTATGCCTTTCCACTGGTCCATCAAGCTTTGTACAAAAGATCGCGCCGATAGTGCTTCTTGTGCTGAGCTCCCTGACTGATCCCTTTCGCTGGTTGATCTGTCTTACTGGGATCGTGGCGTCCTCATGATGTGAAAGACATTGAACGGCCTTTATTCCAGAAAAATCATGCTGTATAATTTCGAGAGACGAAACAAAGGCCATTACAACGGCGTTGACATCAAGAGTGGCAGATCAGAAATCTCAGCATTTGGCCAAAGCTGCAGAATTCTATTCAAGAGCTAAGGAGTTGATCGAAGTTGATCATGACTGGCAGTCTTCAGGGTCAATGATTCTGAAGGCGCTTGCCGAAGAAAGGAAGTCTGAAAATACTGGCCTGCAAGTGATGAATGTAATCAAGTACAAAAAACCCAAAACCAAACTTGAATTCAAGTTCCGTAGTTGAGGTCAATGCCGACAAGGTCTAATCGGCTCAAGCGCGTCAACCGATTCATGTCTTGAACTTTTCTTATGACGGAGCTTGCTCTCTGGGAGTCTTGCCTTTTATCAATTGTGGTCGTCAATAGCTTGCAGGAGCCATGTCCCCCTTCAGGAAAGAAGCAGGGGAAATGGCCGGGATGCGCAGAGTGTTAAGACGATTCACTCTGCTGCAAACGGCATGGACGCCGTA
>JADHMX010000088.1 GCA_016779825.1 Synechococcus sp. BS301-5m-G53
TTGATTGTGCGTTGCTCCAGCACAAATCCCCGCCTTAGCAGTGCGGCCACAGCTGGATTGCTGAGGGGCAGGGTTGCTGTCGACGCTTGGCTGCGGCCGCCGGTCGGCACGCCATCCAGCACCAGCCGCCAGGGGGACGCCAGGCTCAAGCTCCGCAGCTTTGTGGCTTGTCCTTTCAGTACGAGGCCGCCGTCGCGATGCTGCTGTGGAGCGAGCCCCCACGTCTTGAGTTGACGTTGCTGGGTCTGCGACACCTTGAGCTCGAGCAACAGGTCGTCGTTCAACCGCTGCACCAGGGCGGGTCCGTTCAGGTCCAGCACCAAACGATCGGCAGTGGAGCCCTTGCCGCGGCGCAGGTTGTTCACCGTTGGAGGGGGCAGGTGAAGCGCCAGGGTGTTCCCCCTCACTTCGCTGCTGACGCCAATTTCGGCCAACCACTCGCTCACCTCAAGACCAACTTCATCGCCGAGTGGACGGGTCGCCAATGAGGCCAAGGGGACCGTTCGTCCGAACCATTCCACGGCCTCCCCATCGAGGCGGGACACCCGTCTGAAGCCCAGCCGGGATTCCAGGAGCTCCAGGGGGAGCCAGAGCTCTTCTGTCGCCGTTTTGTTGCCCTTCCACCACCAAACCGCTTTGCTGCGTTCTCGGCCGATCAGCACCGCGTCACCGCTTTGTTTTGGCGCGGTACTCAGCGCAGGCGGTGGCGGGGGAAGAGGGGCAAAGGCCAGCATGGATGCCTTGGCGGAGAGGCGCCTGCCTAGGATCCTCCGTCGAGATGGTTTCTGCAGAGCTCGAAGCTGCAGACCCATGCGAAAGCCCGGTTGAGTTCTCTATGTCTGACGCCATCCATTCCGCTGTCTGGCCTTACTGCGACAGCCCTGCACCCGAGGTTGTTGCGGGCGAAAAGGATGCTTGTGGCGTTGGTTTCTTGGCCCAGCTCCAGGGGCAGGCCAGCCACTGGGTGTTGGAGCAGGCTCTGCGTGGCCTGGGTTGCATGGAGCACCGTGGTGGTTGCGGTGGAGATGGCGACTCCGGCGACGGCGCAGGGGTGTTGTGTGAGATCCCCTGGACGTATCTGAGAGCCGTCTGGCCTGAGGCAGCGGCCGCCCGGGGTCTCGGAATGATGTTCATGCCGACCGATGCCAGCCGCCGTGCTCAGGTCCGAGGCCTCTGTGATGAAGAGGCCAGAGCCTTAGGCCTGCAGCCCCTGGGGTGGCGCACTGTCCCTGTCGACCCTGCGGTTCTCGGCCCCCTGGCCCGTGCCACGGCTCCTGTGATCGAGCAATGGGTGCTCAACGGCGATGCCGACGAGGCAACGTTTGATGGGCAGCTGCTCCGTTTGCGTCGCCGGATTGGTGCCCGGGTGCGGGCAGCGCTTGGTGCCGAGGTGGCCCAGGACGTTTATGTCGCCTCCCTGAGCAGCCGGACGGTTGTCTACAAGGGCATGGTGCGATCCGAGGTGCTGGCGCAGTTTTACGCCGACCTGCAGGACAAGCGATTTGAGGTGAGCTTTGCGGTTTATCACCGTCGCTTCAGCACCAACACCCTGCCCCGCTGGCCCCTGGCGCAGCCGATGCGGCTTCTTGGTCACAACGGTGAGATCAACACCCTGCTGGGCAACCTCAACTGGGCCAAGGCATCGGAAGCCAGCCTCGAGAACGTCTGGGGTGAGGCGGCCGACGACCTGATTCCGGTGGTGAACCCTGCCTTCAGCGATTCCGCCAACCTGGATGCCACCTTGGAATTGATGGTGCGCAGCGGGCGGTCGATTACCGACAGCCTGATCACGCTGGTGCCCGAAGCGTTTCGCAATCAGCCCGATCTCGACAGCCGTCCTGATGTGACGGCGATGTACGAGTTCAATGCGGGCATTCAGGAACCCTGGGACGGCCCAGCCTTGTTGGTCTTTGCCGACGGCAAGAGGGTGGGTGCCACGCTCGACCGCAACGGCCTGCGCCCAGCACGTTGGTGCACCACCGCTGACGGTTTCGTGATCATGGGATCGGAGACCGGCGTGGTGGATCTCAGCGGCAAGACGATTGTTCAGAAAGGTCGTCTTGGTCCTGGCCAGATGGTGGCTGTTGATCTGGAGCGCGGCGCGTTGCTCGACAACTGGTCGGTCAAGGAAGACGCGGCGCAGCGCTTCCCCTATGCCGATTGGCTGCAGCAGCATCGCCGTGGCGTGGCCCCTCAGCCCTGGACCCAGGACCGGCAGGTGGGTGAACTCGATCTGCTGCGGTTGCAGACCGCGATGGGCTTCACCGCTGAAGACTTCGATCTGATCATCGAGGACATGGCTGCCCTCGGGAAAGAGCCGACCTACTGCATGGGCGATGACATCCCCCTGGCGGTGCTCTCCGACAAGCCCCACCTGCTTTACGACTATTTCAAGCAGCGCTTCGCCCAGGTCACCAACCCTCCGATCGACCCCCTGAGGGAAAAGCTGGTGATGAGCCTGGAGATGCATCTGGGTGAACGCCGGCCCGCTTTGAAGCCCCAGCCGGAAGCTGCCTCCGTCATCCATCTGGAGACGCCCGTTCTGAACGAGGCGGAACTGGCGGCGATCAGAGAGCAGGGTTTGCCCGTTAAGACCGTGTCCACCCAGGTGGCTGTGGAGTCGTGTGCGGGAGGCCTGCAACAGGCCATTGCGGCGCTGTGCAGCGGTGCGGAACAGGCGGTGCGTGACGGCGCCCAAGTGCTGGTGCTCTCCGATCGGGTTGATGGCACGGGTGCGGCGGCACAGCTGACCCCCACGACGGTGGCGATGCCAGCCTTGCTGGCCGTGGGTGCTGTTCATCACCATCTGCTGCGCCAAAAGCTGCGGCTGCAGTGTTCTCTGGTGGTGGATACGGCCCAGTGTTGGAGCACCCATCACATGGCGTGCCTGATCGGTTACGGCGCCAGTGCCGTCTGCCCCTGGCTCACCTGGGAGACCACCCGTCACTGGCTGGATCACCCCAAGACCAAGAAGCGGATCGAACAGGGCAAGTTGCCCGCCCTGGATGCCAGTAAGGCCCAGGCCAACGTGCGCGAGTCGCTGGAGAACGGCCTCCGCAAGATCCTCTCCAAGATCGGAATTTCATTGCTGGCCAGCTATCACGGCGCTCAGATCTTTGAAGCGATCGGCCTGGGATCGGATGTGGTTGAGACCGCCTTCACCGGAACAACCAGCCGTGTTGCCGGGATGACGCTGGCCGAGCTGGCGAACGAAACGCTCTCGATGCACGCCAAGGCTTTCCCGGAGCTCAACCGCAGCAAGCTCGAATTCATGGGCTTTGTTCAGTACCGCAGTGGTGCTGAGTACCACCGCAACAACCCTGAGCTTTCGAAGGCGCTGCACAAGGCGGTGGCCCAGGGTCCTGGTTATGACCACTTCTCCACCTATCAGTCGTTGCTGGAGAACCGTCCGGTGATGGCGCTGCGGGACCTGTTGGAGTTCAAGTTGGCCCCCACCCCGGTGGCCCTCGATCAGGTGGAGAGCGTGGAGAGCATCTGCACCCGCTTCTGCACAGGCGGGATGAGCCTCGGTGCGTTGTCCCGCGAAGCCCATGAAGTGCTGGCCGTGGCGATGAATCGCATCGGCGGCAAGAGCAACAGTGGTGAAGGCGGGGAAGACCCTGCGCGTTTCCAGATCCTCAAGGATGTGGATGGGGAGGGCCGTTCCGCCTCATTCCCCAGCATTGGTGGTCTGCGCAATGGCGACACCGCCTGCTCGGCGATCAAGCAGGTGGCTTCAGGACGTTTTGGCGTCACGGCGGAATACCTGCGCAGCGGCAAGCAGCTGGAGATCAAGGTGGCCCAGGGGGCCAAGCCCGGTGAAGGTGGTCAGCTGCCAGGGCCCAAGGTTGACAAGTACATCGCCTGGTTGCGCAACAGCAAGCCTGGCGTGGCCTTGATTTCACCGCCGCCACACCACGACATCTATTCGATCGAAGACCTGGCGCAGTTGATCCATGACCTGCACCAGGTGCATCCCGCTGCTCCCGTGAGCGTGAAGTTGGTGGCCGAGATCGGCATTGGCACCATCGCTGCGGGTGTGGCCAAGGCCAACGCGGATGTGATTCAGATTTCTGGTCATGACGGTGGCACGGGTGCATCTCCCCTGAGTTCGATCAAGCACGCCGGCAGTCCCTGGGAACTGGGTCTCACTGAGGTGCATCGCTCTCTGGTGGAGAACGGTCTGCGCGATCGGGTTCTGTTGCGCGCCGATGGAGGCCTGAAAACCGGCTGGGACGTTGTGATTGCTGCCCTCCTGGGCGCGGAGGAATTCGGGTTCGGCTCGATCGCGATGATCGCTGAGGGCTGCGTTATGGCCCGCGTTTGCCACACCAACAATTGCCCTGTAGGTGTTGCCACGCAGAAGGAGAACCTGCGCAAGCGTTTCACCGGCATCCCTGAACATGTCGTCAACTTCTTCTGGTACGTCGCCGAGGAAGTGCGTCAGCTGATGAGCCTGCTCGGCGTCACCCGACTCGAGGAGCTGATTGGCCGCACGGATCTGCTCCAGGCCCGCTCGGTCGATTTGGCCAAGACCAAGGGTGTGGATCTCTCAAGCCTGCTGGCTCCGATCAGCGGCGCTGAGGATCGCTCCTGGCTTCGCCACAGCGAGCAGGCCCACGGCAATGGACCAATCCTTGAGGATCAGCTTCTCGCCGACGCTGAGCTGATGGCTGCGCTTGAGAACCACGGTTCCATCAGCCGCAGCATCGAGATCATCAACACCGATCGCAGCGTCTGTGCCCGTCTGGCGGGGGAAATCGCCCAGCGCCACGGCAACCGCGGCTTCAATGGACAGCTCGATCTCACCTTCCGGGGTGCAGCAGGTCAGAGCTTCGGGGCCTTCCTGGTGCAGGGCATGCAGGTTCGTCTGGAAGGCGAGGCCAATGATTATGTGGGCAAGGGGATGAACAGCGGTTGCATCACCCTGGTTCCCTCAGACGGTTGTGCCTCTCCAGGGGATCAGGTGATCCTCGGCAACACCTGCCTCTACGGGGCCACTGGTGGTGAGCTATTTGCCCACGGCCGTGCTGGCGAGCGTTTCGGCGTTCGCAACAGCGGTGCCCGCACTGTTGTGGAGGGTGCTGGTGACCATTGCTGTGAGTACATGACCGGCGGTGTCGTCGTCGTTCTCGGCAGCACCGGCCGCAATGTCGGTGCTGGCATGACCGGTGGTGTGACTTTTCTCCTGGATGAGGAGGGACGTGTCGCTCCTCGGGTGAATCTGGAAATTGTTGAGGTTTGCGCCATCACCACCGATCAGCAGGAGTCGCTGCTGAAGGGGCTGCTGGAACAGCATGTGGCGCTTACGGGAAGCGAGAAGGCTGCTGCCCTTTTGGCCGACTGGTCGGCTGCGAAGAGTCGCTTCAAGGTGTTGGTTCCCCCCAGTGAGCGGGAGGCAATGGGATTGGCTGACAAGCAGGCTGTGGCGGCCTAGTGCCGTCCCCAGTGGCCTGGTTCGTTAAGACCGAAACCTTCACGGCTGTCGCCGCTGCCATGCCCGTGGAGCAGCGGCGAATCACTCTTGAGGCTCACCGCCATTGGGTGGTGCAGGAAGCTGCAGCAGGCCGCCGTCTACAAAGCGGTTACCTGGTCGATGGCGACCGACGGCCCGGCGGCGGTGGGTTGTTGATGTTTGAGGCGTCGTCCTATGCCGAAGCGCTGGCCTGGGTGGAGAACGACCCGATGATCCGCGCTGGACTGGTGGACTGGCAGCTGCAGGAATGGATTCCCGTCAGCGGGGATGGCTGGCCATGAGCCGCTGCACCTCACCGGCGTGATAGCTGCTGCGGGTGAGTGGTGTGCTGACCACCTGAAGGAAGCCCAGGTCTTCTTCACCCACTTTTCTGTAGGTCTCGAACTGATCAGGAGTCACAAAGCGGTCGACGGCCAGATGTTTTGGACCCGGCGAGAGGTATTGGCCGATGGTGACGATGTCGACCTTGTGCCGGCGCAGATCTCGAAGCGTCTCGATCACCTCCTCATCGGTTTCCCCGAGCCCCACCATCAAGCCAGATTTGCTGTAGGCCTTGGGCCACTGGTCACGCACCCGCTGCAGCAGCTCCAGGGAACGCTCATAGATGCCCTGGGGCCGAGCCAGGCGATACATCCGCGGAACCGTTTCGATGTTGTGGTTCAGCACGTGGGGTGCAGCGGCCATCACCGCTGCCAGGGCATCCCAGTTGCCGCAGAAGTCGGGAATCAGTAGCTCGATCGTGGTGAGCGGTGAGCGTTGCTTCACCTGTTCGATGCAGGCCACAAACTGGGACGCTCCACCATCGGCGAGATCGTCGCGGTTCACTGAGGTGATCACCACGTGCTTCAGGCCCAGACGGGCCACAGCTTCTCCAAGCCGTTGCGGCTCGGTGGGATCGAGCTCGCGCACGCTTTTGTCGAAGTCGATGTCGCAGTAGGGGCACGCCCGGGTGCAGCCCGGCCCCATGATCAAAAACGTGGCGGTGCCGCCTGCGAAGCATTCCCCGATGTTGGGGCAGCTCGCTTCCTGGCAAACCGTGTTCAGGTTCAAGTCCAGCAGCAGGTCGGCCACGGCGCCAATCCGTTCGCGCTGCGGAGCCTTAACGCGCAACCACTCCGGCTTGAGCACGACGAAGCTTCTTCAATCCATGACCCTAGACGGCGTCCCGATCTGCCTGGATCTTGCCAACATCGATCTTTTAGGATGGTGAAGCCGGGATGTGGCGCAGTTTGGTAGCGCACTTCGTTCGGGACGAAGGGGCCGCAGGTTCGAATCCTGTCATCCCGATTGATGTTTTCTCATTGCACCCAAGG
>JADHMX010000089.1 GCA_016779825.1 Synechococcus sp. BS301-5m-G53
ATCAACCGCTGCTGTGGGTGGAGCTCGGCTTGGAATGCGGGAAAATTTGCGGAGATCGAGAGTTGAACGTGAGGCCAGTAATCAAGGCCAGCACGGCGAACGCTGCGATCATCCACGTTGAACCCAAGGGGTTCGATCAGGGTGAGCGGAACTCTGAAGGCCGCAGAAGTTCGAGCGATGTTCCCTGTGTTCGGGGGAATCTGTGGCTCGAACAACGCAATCCGCAACGGTGCGATCTCAGTCATGGCACCACGCGTCCAAGGCCATGAAGATCCAACGCGCGACCTTGCAGAACGAGCCAGGCGGCGTCGGCGACACGATCAAGCTCTTGGGCAAGAGCTCCCAAACGATCCCGAAACAGCCCACCGATGCGGGTCGGAGGAACAACGCCCCAACCCGTCTCTTCGATCACCAACACAAAGGTGCAGCGCGATGACGTGATCGAGGCGACCAGTTGTTTGCAGAGAAGACCCCACTCCGTTGCATCGAGTTCAAGGTGATGCGCGACAAACCCTCCGAGGGCATCGATCAGCACAGATTGCCCCGGGGCGAGATCATCGATCGCCTGAACAAGCTCACCTCCTGGTTCAGCGATGCTCCAGTGTTCAGGGCGACGCTGCCGGTGAGCTTCAAGACGCTTCTGCCAATCCTGATCACCGGGCCTGGAGGCAGCAGTGGCGATGTAAGTAACAGCGGGATGATGATGCAACAGATGCTCAGCCCAACGGCTCTTGCCGCTGCGGGCTGGTCCGCTCACCAGGATCAAACGGCTGGTCTGGCCTGAATCGGGGGGCGCAACAAGCAGTTTTGGATCAACCACCGCCATTCATCCCCTTGAGCGTGGCGACAGAGGACGGAGACACACGGTTGAGATACCTGAAAATCCAATACTTGAAGATCGTGGCTAACACCACCGGGAACGTCGCGATGAAGAGATTGACGAAACTCTGGCTGGATGGAAGACCGAAATGTTCTGAGATCCCTTCCACCAAAACCGACCAACCCTCAGGGCTGTGATATCCCACGAAGATGTCTGTGAATAAAATAATTGCGAAGGCCTTGGCGGAATCACTCAGGCCGTAAACAGCCTCATCTACAAATCCTCGGAGAACCCGCAATTCATCTCTGCTCACAACACACACAACCGCGAAGCCGATTAGGCCGGCCAGATCCGCAAAGACATTTTTAATCGCCTTGAGACTCTCCTCATCGGCATCGTGCTTGAGTTCGGCCGCTTTTGCAGTGAGCTTGTCGCGCAGCTGGACATCATCAAGGGGCTGGACGCCCTTGAGGAAGGCATCGAATTCCAGCTCTTGCTTGTAAAGACGAAGTTTTTCAGCCGCTTTTTCTTCCAGCTGAGGCTTGGGATAGCTCAAAAAAGGAAGGTCGGGTGAAAAGTGATTCACCGCAGGGGAGATCAGATAAGTCCCCGCAATCTGCTGCATCAGCAAGGGAACCAGAACGAGAAGCAGCAGAACCCTCAGTGAAATCAGGGTGCTGTCACGACGGCGGCGATAGCCTGCAACGACGGTGTCCTCGGTGGAAGGATCCAACTGCAACCGAATGCTGTTGAACACACCGAGAAGGGAACGGGGCAAAGCCTCTGGTGCCCGGCTGATGGCGGGGGCGCTGCTGGACCGTCGCGATCCATAGCGGTTGACGACGGTTTCAATCAGTTGAAGCTGACGTAGCTCCTGGGAATCCAGTTGCCCCCGTTGCTCCGATAGACGGTCGGCTGAATTGCGGCAGATGGCCAGGGCCGTTTTGAAGCGACGCAGAATCGTGGCTTGAACAGCGCGCGGCACGGAGAGCCTGAGATCGGGGCGAATCTGCCGGTCGCCGTAATACTCCAGCTCAAGACTTTGGATGAGCAGAGCCGCCTCATAACCCCGCTCAAGATCACTGGACAATTCGATCGACTGACTGGTGCTGAACAGATTGATCCAGTTACGGCGGCTCATCGCAAAAGTTGAATCAGCGCGAGAAAACCCACCAGGTGGCCATCGGAATGATGGTTCCAAGCACCAAAAGGATGATCACCCACTTGGTGGCATCACTCTCCTCTGTTTCCGCCCTGGTTGGGATGTTGGTGGGCAGGGTGACCCGTTCAATTTCCTGTGGCGGGCCAGGGTCTTCAGCACCGGAGAGAACCGTCGAAAGCCGGGTGAGACCATCCACGGAAGCCTGGCGGTAACGATCTCCCTCCCTCAACGGCACGGTCATGGTTGTGCGGGCCGTGCTGGTGAGCAAACTTGCGGGAAGTTGCTCGTCGAGCTTCTGGTCCGCCACGACGGCGGACCGCTTGTTCTGGGTTTCGATCAACATCAACAGCAGCGGATTGCCAGATGATGAGCTCCAGGTTTCGAGAAGTTCCTCACCGAAGCTGTTCAAGCTGATGCCGTAATCCAAACGACGCAGAGTGATCAGACGGGCATCCACCCGTTGATCCTCAAAACTGCGCAGTTTTGTCTCCAATTCGCCACGGCTGGCACGGCTGAAAACATCCGCGTCGTCGATAACGAGTGTTTCCGGCAGTGTCGCGCCCAACGCATCAGGTGCGACCGCCAGGCTGACAGGGGCCCAGAGGAGCAGACAGATCCCAAAACTGAGCATGCTGGCCAACAGGCGTCGGGCGGAACGGGACATTCCCTCAAGCGTTATGACCCCCTCAGTCTGCCGTTAGCTGTCCAGCATGTCGCGGTTGAGGGCTTCAATTGCTTCAACAACCATGCGGGCCTCGTTCTCGGGCAGGGACATTTGTCGCGTGAGTTGATCCAAGAGGTTGGTTTCCTCAGGTGTGATCTTGCGATCGGCATGAACAAGATGTGCGGCCACCGCTAGGGCCGACTGCTGCTGTCGGCCATTGAGCTGCGGGAGGGCGGTATCGATCAGTCCCTGAACACCCCCATCCCGCAAAAGCAGCAACAGTCGATCAAACAGTTCTCCCATCGCAGCTTCCGTGCTGTCCTTGTAAAGCGATCGGTACTCCAATTGGCAACGCAGCGCGTGGGCTTCATCCCTCCCGAGCTTTCCATCACAAGCAACGGCAGCAAGGGCAATGGCGGCAAAGGCCTCAGGAGTCGTCATGACAAGGACGCAGCTGTTCGTATTTGAGCAGGATGATTGCGTTCTGACAGCACCGATCGTTGATGCCAACCCCAGCCCGTGCCGTTCTGATCTGCGCGCTTCTGCTGCTGGGTCTGACCGTGACGAATGCGGGATTGGCGGAAAGCGTGACACCAGAGCTCCAAAGAGCAGAAGTTCTGGCGGGGATGGCCGCAGTGGGACTGATGCTGGTGGCCGTCCTCTGGACACGCGCCAATCCCAGGTCAGCCGAGAAGGTGCCGCTGCAGGGTGAGCAAGGACTGGTTATCACCGATCAACTCAACGATGGTCAGAAACAGGAGCTGGCCTGGGGCAGTCACATGCTGCTCACAGCGACGCCAGCGGCGTCAGTTCTCGTGCTTTGGCGGAAGCAGGTCGTGCTGCGTCGAGGCTTGATCAGCCAGAGCCCCTTTCAGCCAGGAGCCATCACCAAGCGGGCCATGGAGCGGGATCAGACCATCTCACTGGTGAACACAACACTCTTTCCGGGACGGGCTGAATTCGACGCCATGCTTCCGTCGCTCCCCGCCATTCTCATCTGCCCCATGGGAGATGAGGGTGTTGTGATTGTTGGGGGTTGGTCACCCCGTTGTTTCACCAGATCGGACGAGCGTTGGTTGGAGGGATGGACCCAACGACTCAGAACGACACTTGGGGCCGGCGACGTGTCTCCTGTTTCGAAGGATTCAGCTTGATCGTGGATTGAACTCGCGCACCGGGTTGGCCAAATCGGATCTCTCCGTCATCTGAAATCCTGGCTTCCATCCTCGTGGCCCTGGTGATCTGCTCTGGTTTGGTCCGCCGCAACACAACATCACCATCAGCAACAACCCGTTCATTGCGCCAGTTCCAACTGCAGCGTTGGGCGGTAAGGGTTTCGGTCTTCTGCTGTAAACGACAGTCACTGGGGATGATCACAGTGCCGCTGCGTTCATCCAGCTTGAATCCTTTCCCCTGGACCTTGCTTTTCTTCAAATCAGCCTGAACCGGTTGTTGAGATTCGAGCTGCTTGGCAGAAAACAGCCAGCGGGTTTGGCCGGCGGTGATGGTTCCACGGTCGTTCTCAAGCACCAGCGTTACCGGCTCCTTCAGATCGAGGAATCCCTCGCGGGTATTGCCATCAAGCCCAGAAGCCGTGAGCGTTCGACCATCGCGCCGCACTGCCGCCACCTGACCCGGCGCCTGCAGCAGTCCGCTCATCAGATTCCAGGTGCCGCTCCCACCCCGCACGACCGTTGAATCATCGCGTCCTTCATCGACACGGTTCAGCTGTGTCGGACCGCTGAACACCAGCAACTCTGTGTCCTGCTGAAAGGCCAGTTCGCGGGAGCGCAATTGCGTCTGGCCATCACTCGCCATCGGCCGCTGGTTGATGACCATCCGGGACTGAGCTGGCGTCCAGATCAGATTGTCTCCCTCGATCGTCAGCCCCCGTTGGTTCAACTGACGCAACTGAACCGAGCCTTCTAGAACGACGAGTTCCCCATCCCGCAACACCGTGGCGAGATCCGCAGTGATCCTGTACTGAGGTTGATCGTCGCGATAGAGGACGCCCTGAGGACGTCGTGCGCGGATGGTTCGACTGCTGAGGTCGTAACGCGCTTCCGGGCTGGTCAAATCCCAATCACGATTGCCATTGTCAGCCCGCTGACTCAAGTCCAGCGATCGGAAAACGAAGGACGGCGTGGGTTCCACCGTGGTCTGGCGGCTCGAACTGCAGCCGGAAAGCAACGAGCCCGCCACGAGGGCTGCTGTCAGACCACAACGAGACAGGCGACGCAGCATGCTTTGTTCAGAGCGGTTCATCCAGTTCCAACCGCTGCATCACCGGGGTTGGCTTCGGCAGCGCAGAACCGCTGCTCAGCCTGCCCCAATTCAGCTGATTCGACCAGTCATCGGCAGCCAAGCTCATTCCAAGCTGGGCAAGGATGCGCTCGCTGAGATCAGGCAACAGCGGGGCGAGCAGAAGGCCAACGAGGCGGGTGGTTTCCAGTACAGCAAACAAATCCTCGGCCACAGTCGCCTCTTGGCCGGGTTCCTTCATGCGACTCCAGGGAGCCGTGTCATTCAAATGGCCGTTGGCCGCAATCGCTAGCTGAAGAATCGCCTCGGCCGCGGTCTTGAACGCCAGCTTTGGCATTGATTCCATCACCGTGCTGATGCACGCAGCGGATTTGATCGCCAGAGGATGGTCTGAGCCCGTGGCAGCCCCTGCCGGGGGTACGCAGTCATCGAACCACTTGCGGGCCATCGACGAGGTTCGGTTGAGCAGGTTGCCGATGGTGTTCGCCAGGTCGTTGTTGACCAGATCCACAAAGCGTTGTTGCTGAAAATCTCCGTCGTCCCCGAATTGGATGTCGCGCAGGAGATACCAGCGAACGGCATCGCTACCGCATCGGTCCAGCAACAGTTCCGGGTCGAGCACATTGCCAAGGGATTTGCCCATCTTCTGGCCCTCCCGGGTGAGGAAGCCATGGCCAAAGACCTTTTGAGGCACCGGCAGTCCTGCAGACATGCACATGGCAGGCCAGAACACGGCATGGAAGCGAAGAATGTCCTTGCCGATCACGTGCACAGAGGCAGGCCAACCGCAGGAGGCGAGCCTCTCGAGAGACACCGGCTCGCCATCATCGAGAAGGGCGGTCAGGTAACCCAGCAGAGCATCAAACCAGACGTAGAAGGTGTGGCCGGGATGGTCAGGCACAGGCAGTCCCCAGGAGACATTCACCCGGGAAATGGAGAAATCACGCAGGCCCTGGTTGACGAAATTGCGGACCTCCTGTCGCCTACTAGCGGGGGCGATGAAATCATCCCGAGCCACTAACTCCTCGATGGCCGTTTGATAACGAGAGAGCCGAAAAAAGAGGTTCTCCTCATCACGCCATTCCAGCGCTTTCTGATGGATTGAACATGTGGGAGATTCAGCCTCCGCAGGATCGTCCTTGTACTCCTCACAACCAACGCAATACCAACCGGTCTGGCGACCGCTGACGATGTCCCCCGAGGCTTTCACTCGGTTGTAAAACTGATCAACCAACTGCAGATGACGCGGGTCTGTAGTGCGGACAAAGCGGTCATCGGATATCCCCCAGCGCTTCCAGAGGTCGCGATAGGTGGTGCTGATGGCATCGCAGTGCGCCTGGGGGCTGACCTGCTTCTGCTCGGCCGTCCGTTGAATCTTCTGACCATGCTCATCGACACCTGTCACAAAGACCACGGAGCCATTGCTCAGCCTTTGGAAGCGGGCGAGTGCGTCGCAGGCAAGGGTCGTGTAGGTGCTGCCCAGGTGGGGGCGATCGTTGACGTAATAAAGCGGAGTCGTAAGGGTGTAGGGCATCAGAAAAATTCGAACTCCGCTGCACCGCAGCGACATCAGACTCTAACGAGCATGCCCAATGCGACCCTCGCCCAACCCCCGTTTCAATGACGCAGCGCGACGTGGTGATTTGGGGGGGTGGTTGCGGGGGGGCTGCGGCTGCCCTGCAGAGTGCAAGATCCGGAGCTGTTACGACACTGCTCACCCCAGGGCCCTGGCTTGGAGGGATGGTGAGTGCCGCCGGAGTCTGTGCTCCGGATGGCCATGAACTGAGCTGCTGGCAGACGGGGCTCTGGGGCGCATTTCTCCGCCAGCTGGAGCTGGAAGAAGCAACGGGGCTGGACCACAACTGGGTGAG
>JADHMX010000090.1 GCA_016779825.1 Synechococcus sp. BS301-5m-G53
CCATCAACATGTCTAGACGTGAATTCGCAACCGGTCAGCATGAGTGGCGACGTCTCCACCCCTGAGCAGGAACCCGCCCAGGCTGTCTCCGACGGTCAGCAGCCTGCTGTCAATCCCACCGATTCAGTGGAGGCCGCTGCGTCTCCTGATTCCGGCACCGTGGCTGAGGCACCGCAAAGCGGTGACAATGAAGCCCGACTGGAGCAACTTGAGCGGGAGCACAACAGCTTGCGGGATGAGCACGATGTGCTGAGAGGTCAGTACATGCGCATCGCCGCCGACTTTGACAACTTCCGCAAGCGCCAGAGCAGAGATCAGGACGAGCTCAAGATTCAGCTCACCTGCAGCACGCTGAGCGAGATTCTTCCCGTTGTCGACAACTTCGAGCGTGCCCGCCAGCAGCTTGATCCTCAGGGAGAGGAGGCACAGGCTCTGCACCGCAGCTACCAGGGTCTCTACAAACAGCTGGTCGATGTGCTCAAGCAGCTTGGCGTGGCTCCAATGCGTGTGGTCGGCCAGGAGTTCGATCCCACCTTGCACGAAGCGGTTCTTCGAGAACCCAGCGATGCCCATGCTGAGGATGTGGTGATTGAGGAGTTGCAGCGCGGCTACCACCTCAACGGAAAGGTGCTGCGCCACGCCATGGTCAAGGTTTCGATGGGCCCAGGCCCGCAGAATGCGCCTGCCGAGGCCGGAGCAACACCGGATGATTCTGCCGCTGACGAAGGCGGTTCAGGCGATGGCAACGGTTGACCCGATGATCAGACGCCTCCCCTTACTGTGACTTTCGGGATTACCAGCTGATGGCCGATTATTACGAGCTTCTCGGTGTCAGCAGGGATGCCGATGCTGACACTCTCAAGCGTGCCTACCGCCGTCTGGCTCGCCAATACCACCCGGATATCAACAAGGAGCCCGGAGCCGAAGACCGTTTCAAGGAGATCGGCCGCGCCTATGAGGTGCTCAGCGATCCTCAAACCCGGGGTCGTTACGACCAGTTCGGAGAGGCGGGGCTCGGTGGTGCCGCCGGCATGCCCGACATGGGCGACATGGGTGGTTTCGCAGACCTTTTCGAAACCTTCTTCAGCGGCTTCGGTGGTGCGGCAGGCGGAGGGCGTCAGCAGCGTCGCCGCGGCCCCCAGCAGGGTGACGATCTCCGCTACGACCTCACAATCGATTTCGAGCAGGCGGTGTTCGGCCAGGAACGAGAGATTCGTGTTCCCCATCTCGAAACCTGCACCACCTGCGGTGGTAGTGGGGCCAAGAGCGGCAGTGGCCCAACCACCTGTTCCACCTGCGGAGGTGTCGGCCAGGTGCGCCGGGCCACCCGTACCCCCTTTGGAAGTTTCACTCAGGTGGCTGAATGCCCAACCTGCAACGGCAGCGGACAGGTGATCGCCGATCCCTGTAATGCCTGTGGAGGACAAGGTGTCGTGCAGGTACGCAAAAAACTGCGGATCAATATTCCTGCTGGAGTCGATACGGGAACGCGACTGCGCGTTGCCGGTGAGGGCAATGCTGGGCTTCGCGGTGGTCCCTCCGGGGATCTTTATGTGTTCCTCACCGTGAAGAACCATCCCACGCTCCGTCGCGATGGACTCACCGTGCTGTCGGAGGTGAAGGTGAGTTATCTGCAGGCGATCCTCGGCGACACCATCGAGGTGGAGACGGTGGATGGCCCCACCAGCCTGGAGATTCCCGCTGGTACCCAGCCCAATGCCGTGATCACCCTTGAGAACAAGGGCATTCCCAAGTTGGGCAACCCTGTGGCTCGGGGAAATCAGCGGGTCGCCGTCACGGTGAAACTTCCCACCAGGCTCAATAACGAGGAGCGTGGGCTGCTTGAGGAGCTTGCGGGTCATCACTCCGCGAGGGGGGAACAGCATCACCATCACAAGAGCGGACTGTTTGCGCGTCTCTTTGGTCAGCGCTGACTATGGAAGCCCGCCAGCCTGATCAGGTGCTGGATCTATGCGGTACGCCCTGTCCGCTCAACTTCATCCGTTGCCGGCTTGCCCTGGAAACCCTTGCCTCAGGGCAGTGCCTGCAGGTGGATCTCGATCCCGGAGAGCCTGAAGAGATGGTGGTGCCAGGATTGCGCCGGGATGGCCATGCGGTCACGGTGGAACGCCTGGGGCCTGATCGGGTCCGCCTTTTGGTGATCTGCAGCGGTGAGTGAGGCTGCACCCCATCGCGGCATGGTGGTGGCGCTGCAGGCCAATTACCTGGAGGTGGAACTGGATGTCGCATCCCCCGGAACGCCGGCCCGTCTTCTCTGCACTCGCCGGACAAGGCTTCACCATCGCGGCGCTGCTGTGCATGTGGGGGATCGGGTCACGGTGGAGGCGATCGATCCCCTTCAGGCCCGAGCTGTCGTGTCTGATGTGGAACCACGCAGCAGTTTCCTGGTGCGGCCTCCTGTCGCCAATGCCTCCTGCGTTCTCGTTGCTCTGGCTGTGGAGCAGCCTGCCTTCGATGCCGATCAGGCCAGTCGCTTTCTGCTCACCGCGGAACAGACTGGTCTGCGGGTGCAGCTGGTGCTCACCAAGAGCGACCTCCTTGCGCCTGAGCATCAGCTGGCCTTGAAGCAGCGTCTGCATGGCTGGGGCTATTCGCCCGTGTTGGTGTCTGTGCAGACAGGCGCCGGTTTGAACACGTTGCGCGCCGTGCTCGCGTCCCAGGCCATCACTGTGCTTTGCGGTCCTTCAGGGGTGGGCAAAAGTTCGTTGCTCAATGCGTTGCTCCCAGGCCTTGCACTCAGGGTTGGCGCCGTGTCGGGAAGGCTGCAGAGGGGCCGGCATACGACGCGGCACGTGGAGTTGCATCCCTTCGCCCCAGGTGCCCGTGTGGCTGATACGCCCGGTTTCAACCGACCGGACCTGCCTGGGGATGCCCGCAATCTTGAAGTGCTGTTCCCGGAACTTCGGGACCAGCTCAGCATCCATCCCTGTCGCTTCCGCGATTGTCTCCATCGCGATGAACCCGGCTGCGGGGTGAGTCGCGACTGGGAGCGCTATACCTTCTATCGCGGAGCGGTGGAGGAATTACTAGGGATCAGCCGCCCATCCCGGGGAGGTTGAGATCGAGGCCACCGGTGAGGTCTTGCATGCGTTCCTTCATGGTGGCGGTGGAGCGTTCGTAGGCCGATTGGAGAGCAGCGAGAACGGCGGTTTCGGCGGTGTCCTGCCCCTCGCTCAGCAAACTCGGATCCAGCTTCACGCGCAGGGGTTGTTGATTGCCGGAGAGCCAGATGCTGGCCCGACCATCCTCACTGCTGCCCTCGATTTCCATGGCATCCAGCTCTTCCTGGAGTTTCTGGGCGTCTTGCTGAATCTGCTGGGCCTTGCGGAAGGCTTCGGTGAGCTGTCCGAAATTGGGAAGTCCGAAACCGGCCATGGAACTGCTGAAGGAACTGGAAGGCTAATCGGGCGTCTCGAAGCCCAGGCGTTTCACTTCTGGATGCAACGCAATGCCTTTGGCCTCCATCACTTCGCCTTGCACCAGGCTGATTAGGGCGCGGATGTCCTCCGCTGTGGCATCACCGGTGTTCACGATGAAATTGGCGTGCAGCTCAGACACTTGGGCACCACCGATGGCCCGTCCTTTGAGCCCCAGGGATTCGATCAGCCGCCCGGCTTTTTCCGGTTCGGGATTGCGGAAGACGCTGCCGCAGCTGGGCAGTTTGTAGGGCTGCGTGGAGGTGCGATGGTTGAGATTGCCGCTGGTGCGGCGCTGCAGTTCGGCCGAGTCGTGACCGGGTTCAAGCTGAAATTCGGCGGCCACCACCAGGTGCGGGTTGGTTTGGAGTGCACTGTGGCGGTAGCTGAACGCCAGGTCTTCCCGACTGAGGTTCGCGAGGGTGGGTTTTGGGTCGCTTAACCGGATCACATCCACACTGATCAGCTGTTCAGCCGTGCAGCCTCCCTGCGCCCCGGCATTCATCACGGCGGCACCCCCCACAGTGCCGGGGATCCCCACAGCCCATTCCAACCCTTGCAAGCCAGCTTTGGCAGCACGCCTGGCCAGGGTGGGCAGCGGCTCTCCAGCGGCGGCACGGATGCGGCCCGTTTCTGCATTCAACGCACTGCCCTGCAACCGTCTTAGGCAGAGGGTGAGTCCGGGCAAGCCGCCGTCGGCGATGAGCAGATTCGAGCCGGCTCCGATGATGTGAACGGGCAGACCTTCCTCCCTCGCCCACTGCAGGAGCTCTGGGATCTGCTCGGTGCTGATTGGTTCAGCCAGCCATTGCGCCGGACCTCCGACGCGCCAGGTGGTGAACTCCGCTAGCGGCACTTCCTGTTGCAGGACACCGCAATCCTGCAGAGCCGTCAGGCCGCCAGTGCCGGTGGACATGACGCCTGACCCTCTGTTGAAGACTGCGACAACCGCGACCAAAGGCTGTTTACATCACCAGCGCCCATGGCCAGCACCAGATCATCGGGGAGGCTGTGCTCCTTCACGAGGGTGACGAGTTCATCCATCGTTGACGCCACCAGAACGGATTGCTGCGTTGACAGTTCCTGCATGACGCTGGCCAGCGCTTCACTGTTCACCCCTGGCATTTCAGCTTCACCAGCGGAGAAGATCGGAGCCAGCAGTACTAGTTCAGCGGAGAGCAGTGCCTCGGCGAATTGGTGTTGGAATTCCTGGGTGCGGCTGTAGCGATGGGGTTGGAACACAGCCACCAACCGCTGGGGTGATCGAGGCAGAGGGCTGCGACCGCTGGACACCATCAGATTGGCCATGTCCAGCGTTGCTGCCACTTCACTCGGGTGATGGGCGTAGTCGTCAACGATCTGCCGGCCCTGCCAGTCGCCTCGATAATCGAACCGGCGTCCTGGGGTTTTCAGCTCTGATAGATGGCTGATTAAGCGTTCGAGGGGCACACCCTCCATGCGGCAGGCGGCGAGGGCTCCGATGGTGTTGCTCAGGTTGTGCAGTCCGGGCATGGGCAGGGTGATCTGCCCCACGAAGGTCCCTTGTTCATAGAGGTCGGCGATGGTGCGATCGCCTTCCAGAGCCACTGGCAAGCCTGCAAAATCCACGTTGTCGCTGCGCTGGATCGACCACCAGGCATCGGCTTGGAAGTGCTCGCTGAGGATGGGATCGTCCTGATTGGCCAGCAGGCGTTTGCAACCATTTCCGAAGCGCTGAAGGGTTTCGATCAGGTCGTCAAGGTCGCGGTAATGGTCGGTGTGATCCAGTTCGAGATTGGTGATCACACCCAAGGAGGCTCTGAATTTCACGAGCGAGCCGTCGGATTCGTCGGCTTCAGCCACGAGGAGGCGTCCTTGGCCGGCATGGCCGTTACTTCCGTAACAGGGAACGATGCCTCCGATTACAGCCGTTGGATCCTCGCCGGCGCCATGAAGAAGTGTGGTCACCACCGTGCTGGTGGTGGTTTTGCCATGACTGCCAGCGATGGCGATCGAGGGCTGCTGGTCGATCAGGGCTGCAAGAAGATCCGAGCGATGCCAAACCTCGAGCTGTTGATGTCTGGCGGCAACCAATTCCGGATTGTGTTCGGGAATGGCGCTGCTGATCACCACGATTGGTGATGAGCGGTTCAGATGATCCAAGGTCTGGAAGTTGGTGGCCTCCTGTGACTCAAAAGCCACCATTCCTGCCCTTTTGAGACTCTCCATCGCCGGCGTCAGGCGCCGATCCGAGCCGCTGACGCGATGACCGCGGCTGAGCAGAATCCGCGCCAAGGCAGACATGCCAATGCCGCCGGCACCGATGAAATGCACAGGTGCGTGAATGTCAAGCGTGCAGACCAATGACCGTCACCGTGGATGCGCACGATAAATCAGCTTTCCAAGCTGACCAGTGGTTCAGGAATTTTGTAGCTCTGGTCTTTCCGTGATCCCAAAACCCCCGTTAACAGAGTAAATCCTGAAGATTTCTGTATGATCGGCGGCCAAACACCTATAGCGGACGATCCGCTTTTGTTATGACCCTGCGCGTTGCGATCAATGGATTCGGCCGGATTGGTCGCAATGTGATGCGGGGTTGGCTCAGCCGCGGCGCTGACACTGGTCTCGAGATCGTTGGGATGAACTCCACATCCGATCCCAAAACCAGTGCCCACCTCCTCACCTACGACTCGATCCTTGGTCACATCGACCGCAGCGTTCAGATCGAGACGACTGACGAAACGATGATCGTCAATGGCAAGGAGATCAAATTCTTCGCCGATCGCAATCCCCTCAACTGCCCCTGGAAGGATTGGGGTGTGGACCTTGTGATCGAGTCCACCGGTGTGTTCAACACCGATGAGAAAGCGAGCATGCACCTTGAGGCCGGTGCCAGCAAGGTGATCCTGACGGCGCCTGGCAAAGGTGACGGTGTGGGCACCTTCGTGGTGGGCGTGAATGACGATCAGTACCGTCACGAAGACTGGAACATCCTCTCCAACGCCAGCTGCACCACCAACTGCCTGGCTCCGATCGTCAAGGTTCTCGATCAGAGCTTTGGTTTGGACTGGGGTCTGATGACCACCATCCACAGCTACACCGGTGACCAGCGCATCCTCGACAACAGCCACAGGGATCTGCGCCGTGCCCGTGCCGCTGCGC
>JADHMX010000091.1 GCA_016779825.1 Synechococcus sp. BS301-5m-G53
CCAATCATGAATCGCATCGATGTCAGTAATTTCATCGCCGAGCTTGCCAAAACTTTCATTTTCGGGACGGCTGGCAACAAAGAACCTCAGATTATTGTTAAAAGCGCTTTGGATGGCTGGGATGTCGTCGGCAATCAGGAGCTGAGCATCCTGTTTCAGTTCACTCAGCAAGCTCTTGGTTACATTGCAGTGTTTTGGAGATCGGTTCGATAAAATGCGGAGTAGGTCAGCAAGTTCTGCATCCCAAAGCTTTTTTCTGCAGATGTCCGCAATGGCTTTGTCCTCATGAAGTAACGCCAGTAATTTGTCGTCGCTTAAAGACCTTGTGACAACTTCTGATGCGGCGCGTACTGTTTCACAACCGGCACCACGCAATAGCGAAACAACTCCGATGAAGCTGCCCGTTTCAAGTCGGTTCAGGGTGCTAAGTCGACCTTCTTCTTCGCCGAGTAATCGAGCGTTACCACTTTCTATGAGTAAAACTTGTCCAGGAATAAAACGCCTTTCGCAAATAGGTTGACCTAATTCGTATCGTTGTTGCTTGCCAAGTTCAAAGAACTTCTGTCTGAGTGGGGCTTCGCCTTCAACAATTGTCGTATTAGATGTCATGGGTTCGTAGCCACCTCTGAATTATGCCGACTATTGAGGGACGACAGAATTAAATTTGTTTCGATGCTCATCCAATTCTGAAGAAGCTCCGTGGCCATGCGCTGTCGCATTGTCTTGTCAAAATTGGCTTCCTGACGTTCTTCCAAGCGAGTCACAATCCACCATTGCTCGATTGGTATCGGCTCAAGAACGACTCCTATCTTGGCTGTGCGAAGAACATTGCGCAACGCTGGATGTGCACGCATCAGACTGGCAGGCCCCACTTTGCCGCGGTTGTTTTTTTCTGGACCCTCGCTGTACTGCTTTGCGAGACTCTCGAAATCGGCTTCACCTGCTTCAAGCTGTAAATAAAGCTCGTGTGCTAGTCCGGAGTCTTGAACCCGCAATAGGCTGTATGTCGCTTGGTCAAGTGACTCCTTGCGCTCTAGGAAACGCGTTTCTGCCTGGGAGTCAAACCAGTCAATGGCAAGTTGGGAGAGTTTTGAGGGCAGGCTTACTTGTTCTAAAAGCTCCTCTTTGCTTAAAGCGTGTTCTTCCAGCCAGGTTTTAAGTTCTTTTTCATCTCGCAAGCCTTCTTGCTGACAATGATTTTTAAGGCAGTTCATGATCAACTCATTCGGGAGGTTGATGTTTTTTGTGGCTTCTTTTATGAATAGCCTTTGAACTAAAGATTTCAGAAGATCACAGCGGCGGAGCAGTTCAATGCTGTCGGCACCTAGGACAGCAAGAGAGGCTTCGACTTCAGTCTTGAAATTATCCATCGCTTTTGCTTTTCTAAAATTGTCTGAATAGAGTATAATGAGTATATCGGTTTATGCTTTTCATAACTAATCGAGAAGCGGGCCTAGATCCAGGGCATAAGCCTGCTGTCCTTGAAGGCGTCGCAGCTCTACGTGCAGATGATCTGTACTGGCTGAGCCGCTGCGTCCAACCCGACCGATTTGCTCACCGGCATGCACCAGCTGCCCTGGTCTCGCATCCGCTGTTTGCAGATGGGCGTACACGGTCTGCCAGCCACGGCCGTGGTCGATCAGAACCGTAAGGCCATAGCCACTGATGGCCTGGGCTAGGAGCACCCGGCCGGAGAGCATGGCGAGTACGGGTGTGGCAGCTGGAGCGATCAGGTCATGTCCAACATGCATTCGCCAGCGCTTGCGCTGGTCTGAGTAGCGCCAGCCATAGGGCTGCACTTCTTTGGCGCGCTCGTCGAGTGGATACCGCAGTTGGAGCGTCTCCCCTGGGCGGAACGGCCTGTGAGAGGTGGGTAGTTGCCGTGGCCGCGAGGAACTGAGCAGCGCCAGGTTGGAGACTCCTGTGCGCTTCGGGACCCGTTGTGGGGGTTGCGGTTGTGCGTGCCCGCGGAGCCCCTGTCCGATGGCCAGCATCAGTGCCATGAGCAGCGCCAGGCGCATGGGGGCATCCGGTGTTGATGACCTGCCGGTTGTATCGGCTCAACGCACCCCAAGCCACTTGTGACTTTGCAGGCTGAGTCTCCAGCGGCCATCGCGGCGTGCAGCATCGAGCGCCAGCTGTTGCCCTTCGGCACTCTCCCATCCGGGTTGCAGCAGCCAGGTGGCCTGCGGTGCCTGTGCTGCCACCACGTCAGCGAAGAGCAGGTCGGCGGGTTCATGAACCACCACTTTCAGTTCATGGCAGCGCCTCAGCAGCTCTGCCCGGGGAGGCGCGTGTCGTTTCGGCGAAAGGGTGATCCAGTCGGGATCGCCACTGAGCGGGTCAACACCGCTGGTTTCCAGATGCAGGGGCAGACTGCGGAGAGAGCGCAGGGCCTGCGCAAGAGCGTCGAGGTTGTGATGCAGCGGTTCGCCGCCGGTGATCACCACAAAAGCCGCACCATTGCTGGCTGCAGCTGCTGCTTCTGTTGCAAGGCTGTCGATGGGCCGCAACGGATGTGAATCGGCTGGCCAGGAGTGTTTGGTATCGCACCAGCTGCAGCCAACACGGCATCCCGCCAGGCGGATGAAGAAAGCACTGCGGCCGGCATGGAGACCTTCTCCCTGGAGTGAGTGGAAAGTCTCCACCACAGGGAGAGAGCCGGAGGCCGGTGGATCCTGGCTCACGCTGTGGTTCTGATTTCGCTGGGACTGTTGGGCAGTCGTTGTTGGGCGGCTTCGATCAAGCCACGGAACAGGGGATGGGGTTGGCCCGGCCGGGAGAGGAATTCAGGGTGGTATTGGCAAGCAGTGAAGAACGGATGCTCCGGCAGTTCGATCAGTTCCACTAGGCGGCCGTCGGGAGAGCTGCCGCTGATCCGATACCCCGATTCAAGAAAGAGATTGCGGTAGGCATTGTTGAACTCGTAGCGATGACGGTGCCGCTCGTACACCACCTCATCGCCATAGAGCCGATCGGCCATGGAGCCCTCGGCGATCCGGCAGGGGTACACCCCAAGGCGCATGGTGCCGCCCAGATCCACCACGTCCTGTTGTTCAGGCAGGAGATGAATCACCGGATGACTGGTGCCGGGCTCCAGTTCGGCGCTGGTGGCATCCGGCAAACCAGCCAGGTTGCGGGCCCATTCGATCACCGCGCACTGCATGCCCAGGCACAACCCCAGGAACGGAATGCGTTGTTCCCTGGCCCAGCGGATGGCCGCCACCTTGCCATCTACGCCACGGTTGCCGAAGCCACCTGGCACTACCACGGCATCCATCCCATGCAGTAGTGCATTAGCGCCACGGTTTTCGATCTCTTCTGCGCAGACCCAGTGCAGATCGAGGGAGGCATCTTGGGCCAGGCAGGCATGACGCAGGGCCTCGACCACCGAGAGATAGGCGTCATTGAGCTGCACGTACTTGCCAACCAGCGCCACCTTTACGGCCGGACCGGGGTTGCGCATCTTGTGCACCAACTGCTGCCATGCGCTCATATCGCTCTCATGGTCGGTGAGATTGAGAACATCCAGTACTTCTCGGCACAGCCCCTGTTCTTCGAGGGTCTGGGGCACGGCATAGATGCTGTCGGCATCGAGTGAGGGGATCACGGCCCGTTCGTGCACGCCACAGAATCCGCCAATCTTGCGTTTGAGTTCAGCGTTAATCTCTCGGTCGCTTCGGCACACCAGCACGTCCGGCTGGATACCGATCGAGCGCAGCTCCTTCACGGAGTGCTGGGTGGGTTTGGTTTTCAGTTCACCGGAGGTGCCGATGTAAGGCAGCAATGTCACGTGGATGTAGGCCAGATCATGGCGACCCACATCGCCCCTGAATTCGCGGATGGCCTCGAGGAAGGGCAGGGATTCGATGTCGCCGACTGTGCCGCCGATTTCTGTGATCACTACATCCGCATTGCTGTTGGCGGCCACGCGGTGAATGCGATCGCGGATCTCACCTGTGATGTGTGGGATCACTTGAACAGTGCCGCCGTTGTAGTCGCCCCGGCGTTCTTTGTTGATCACCGATTGATAGATCGAGCCGGTGGTCACGCTGTTCAGGCGAGACATCGCCGTGTCGGTGAAGCGTTCGTAATGGCCGAGGTCAAGATCGGTCTCGGCACCGTCCTCGGTGACGAACACCTCGCCGTGCTGATACGGACTCATGGTGCCCGGATCAACATTCAGGTAAGGATCCAGTTTCAGGATCGACACGCTGTACCCGCGTGATTTCAGCAACCGCCCAAGGCTGGCTGCCACGATGCCTTTGCCGATGCTGGAGACCACTCCACCGGTGACGAAGACGAACTTGGCCATGACCCCTCGGGTGACTCTTCAATGTACCGAGCACCCCAAGGAGGTGAGGACCCCTTCGATTTATCCCTCCAGCAGGCTGCGCAACATCCAGGCCGTTTTCTCGTGAATTTGAAGGCGCTGGGTGAGCAGGTCCGCCGTGGGTTCATCACTGGCAGCCTCAGCCACTGGAAACACACTGCGGGCCGTGCGAGCCACCGCTTCGTGGCCAGCTACCAGCTCTCGCACCATGTCGAGCGCTGCCGGTTTCTGATCGGCTTCCTTGATCGATGCCAAGCCAGCCAGGGTGGATCCGCCATGGGGTGCAACCACGCCCAGCGCCCGGATCCGCTCGGCGATCACATCCAGAGCATTCCAGAGTTCGGTGTACTGCTCCATGAACATCAGGTGCAGGGTGTTGAACATGGGGCCTGTCACGTTCCAGTGGAAACCGTGGGTCTTGCCGTACAACACGTAGGTGTCCGCGAGCAAACGGCTGAGGCCTTCAGCGATCTCATTCCGTTGGGCTTCGGGAATACCGATGTCGATGGAGGGCGTGCTGGCCATGGTGTTACCGGTGATGTGGCGGTTCTAGCTCAGGAATCCAGCCCCTGGATGTAATCGCGCACCTTGGAGCGGCGCTGGGGTTGCCTCAGTTTGAGTAGGGCGCGTGTTTCGATCTGGCGCACTCGCTCCCGGGACAGGGCCATGGCTTCGCCGATCTCGGCAAGGGTGCGCGGTGTGTCGTCTTCGAGTCCAAAGCGACTGCGGATCACTTCGGCTTCCCGAGGGCTTAGTTCTTCCAGCAGATGTTCGAGATCATCGTGGAGTGAGTCCCGGGTGAGGGTCTGCTCTGGCGTCGCATGACCATCCTCCAGCAAGTCTCCGAGCTGGGTGTCCTGGTCTTTTCCCACGCGGGTTTCCAATGACACCGACCGCGGCACCCTGGCGAGGGTCTGACGCACGGTCTCCTCGCTGACCCCCAGCTCTTTCGCCAGGTCGCTCACGGATGCCAGACGCCCTTTCTCGCTGGCGATCTCCTGTTGCACGCGTTTGATCCGGTTCAGTTTTTCGGTGATGTGCACCGGCAGCCGGATCGTGCGGCTCTGGGTGGCGATCGCTCGGGTGATGCCTTGGCGGATCCACCAATAGGCGTAAGTGCTGAAGCGGAAGCCGCGGGTGGGATCAAACTTCTCCACGGCCCTTTCCAGTCCGAGGGTGCCCTCCTGGACGAGATCCAGGAGCTCCATTCCGCGCTGCTGGTATTTCTTGGCAACGGCCACCACTAGGCGCAGATTGGCTTGGATCATCCGGTCCCGGGCCCGGCGACCCTCGCGCAGTCGTTGTTGCAGTTCCTTCGTGTCCAGGCCACTTTCTTCAGCCCAGAGGGTGTAGCCCTCGTTCAAGACTCGGTTGAGCTCACTGAGGGGCAGCTCCGCAGCCCGGGCCCATTCCTGGCGTGTTGGCCAGTGACTGATGTGATTGGCCTCACGCTGCTGCAATTCCTCGAGATCCAGCAGCACCCGGATGGCTGCGATGCGCGTGCTGAGGTCACGCTCCTGCACAAGCAGTCGCTCCCGCTGCTGCACCTGGCGGGAGAGCGTCACTTCCTCTTCGCTGGTCAGGAGGTCAACGCGGCCGATGTCCTGGAGGTAGAGGCGCAACAAGTCGTTGCCGCCGCTCCAGCGGATCCGGGCCTTCCCCGTCGTTCGAGCCTTCTCAGACAATGAACCGGCACTTTCGGTATGAAGTCAGGTTCAGCTGTTTTGCTGACAAGTGCCCCGAACCGCCGGTTTCTGTTCGGGTTCTAGTCAGAGTCCCCTTCGGCTGGATCCACCCAGGTGCTGGCCACATGCAGTTCCTCTAGCTGTTTGTCGGCCACGCCGCCAGGGGCATTGGTCATCAGGCAGCGGGCCTGCTGGGTCTTGGGGAAGGCGATGGTGTCGCGGATTGATTCTTCCCCAGCCAGCAGCATCACCATGCGATCGATGCCGAAGGCCAGGCCGCCATGGGGTGGGGCGCCCACATCGAGAGCATCCATCAGGAAGCCGAACTGCTCCTGAGCTTCTTCCAACGGCAGGCCAACGGTCTGCAACACCTGGCGTTGCAAGGCTGAGTCGTGGATGCGCAGGGAGCCACCGCCCAGCTCCAGGCCGTTGAGGACCAGGTCATAAGCCTGGGCCCGGGCGGTGGGAAGCGTTGTCTCCCATTCCGCCTCGTTGCTGCCGAGATCCTCTTGGTTCGGTGCACAGAAGGGATGGTGCAGA
>JADHMX010000092.1 GCA_016779825.1 Synechococcus sp. BS301-5m-G53
AGCTCAGGATCCTGCATGTAGCCCAGCACCCGGGCGGGGTAATCCAACTTTCCGTTGTGGAGGTAAGTGAGGGTGGCGATCGCTTTTGCATCCAGGTACGACCGACTCGCCTGCAACATCAAATTGTCAGGAAGACCAAGAGCCAGTTTCAACCGCTGGAACTTGGCAGCCAGCAAGGTGATGTTGGCCTCGGGGTCCAGTAGCTGTTTGCGGGCCCAGGTGATTTCCTCCTGGGTTGGGTTCTCAGACAGTCGCTTCTGATGGATGAGTTCGGAGATACTGAGTTGGGCAGGTCCGTGAGTCTTTACCAGGCCGGAATGAGCGATGAAGGGGAGGCTTTCCCCAGGTTTGGAATGCTGGATCTCATCGAAAAGAACGGCTGTGATCAGCATCGGGTTTACCTGATGCGCCGTTGATTCCCGCAGGATCACCGGCTTCAACTCGCGCAGGCGATCGAGGGTTGATGAGCGCAGTGGTTTGAGCTGATCGACGCTGCTTGTGAACAACTGGGCCAGCTGAGTTTGGGGGCCGTGCACGCCGAAGCGCCGTTGCAGCAGTTTCAGTTCTTCCGGTGTGAAGTCCGTTGGCGCAAGCCTGTCTTCCACCACCACCACAGGCTGATCAACACGCTCAGCGACCGGCTGTGTCCGCTGCCCCACCAAAAACAAACTCGCTGCTGTGGCCAGCAGCGCTGTCGTCCATCGCAGCGGCTCAGCCATGGGGCTGGGAAAGTGGTCAGAGAAATGTGACATGAAACTAGCTGGGCTGTCCTCCTTCGTGGGCATCCCGTCAGATCCTGGATACGTTCGGCAGGTCTGCACCGTCTGCCCGGCATGAGCTTCCCGGATTTCAGCGCCTCCGACGCTCATATTCAATGGCAGCGTTTCTGTGATCTCGGCTGGTATCACGATGATCTAGGGGTTTGGCTAGACATCAGCCGAATGCACGTGAACGCGGCAGACCTGCAAGCGTTGCAGCCGGGGATGGACAAGGCTTTCACTGCGATGCAGGAGTTGGAAGCCGGTGCGATCGCCAATCCGGATGAGCAGCGCCAGGTGGGCCACTACTGGTTGCGTTCTCCCGAGCTCGCCCCCTCCTCAGAGCTGCAGCAGCACATCTCCCGCGAAATCGATCTGATCGCCGCCTTCGGGCGCGATGTGATCAATGGAACGATCAAGGCGCCCAACGGGGAATCGTTCACCGATGTGCTCTGGATCGGCATTGGTGGCAGTGGTCTCGGCCCCGCCTTGATGATCAAGGCCCTTCAGAACCCCGGCGAGGGGCTCCCCTTCCACTTCATCGACAATGTTGATCCCAACGGGATGAGCAACGTCCTGGCGGGGCTTGAGGGCCATCTCGACCGCACGCTGGTGGTGACGGTGAGCAAGTCGGGCGGCACCCCTGAACCGCACCTCGGCATGGAGCAGGCCCGCCATCGCCTCGAGGCTGCCGGCGGCCAGTGGGCCGGTCAGGCTGTGGCCGTGACGATGCTCGACAGCAAGTTGGATCAGCAGGCCCAGGCTGAGGGGTGGCTCAAACGGTTTGACATGTTCGATTGGGTCGGTGGCCGCACCAGCATCACCAGTGCCGTTGGTCTGTTGCCTGGTGCCCTGATCGGTTGCGACATCCGCGACTTCCTCACTGGCGCTTCACAGATGGACGCCGCCACCCGTGAGGCAGACCTGCGCCGCAATCCTGCAGCTCTGATGGCTGCCTCTTGGCACGTGGCTGGTGGTGGCAAGGGTCAGCGGGACATGGTCGTTCTGCCCTACCGCGATCGCCTGGAGGTGTTCAGCCGCTACCTACAGCAGCTGGTGATGGAATCCCTGGGCAAGCGCCTGGATCGCAATGGGGAGGTGGTGCACCAGGGCATCGCTGTTTACGGCAACAAAGGCTCCACCGACCAGCACGCCTACGTGCAGCAACTGCGCGATGGTGTCGACAACTTCTTCGCCACCTTCATTGAGGTGCTCGAGGACGTGAGCGATATCCCCACGATTGATGGGGAATGCCCCGGCGACTTCCTTGATGGCTTCCTGCAGGGCACCCGTTCAGCTCTCACAGAGGGTGGGCGCCAGAGCATGACCATCAGCATGCGCCACTTTGATGCCCGGCGTCTCGGCGCATTGATTGCTCTGTTCGAGCGCGCCGTCGGCCTCTATGGCGAGCTGGTGAACATCAACGCATACCACCAGCCCGGCGTTGAAGCCGGCAAAAAAGCGGCTGCAGCGATTCTCGATCTGCAAGGACGTGTTGAGGCGATCTTGGCTGATGGTGTAGCCCGATCTGCCGATGAGATTCGCTTGGCCATCGGGGATGGCAGCAACGAATCCGTTTTCTGGATCTTGCGTCATATCACCGGTAACAAGCGCGGCTTCAGTGCCCAGGGCGACTGGAGCAAACCAGCCGCGATGCGCTTCAGCAAAAGCTGATCCCGCCTGGGATCAGGGCACCAGGTTCACCAGTTTTCCGGGGACAACAATCACACGTCGTGGTGCTGCGCCTTCCAACCATTTCTCGGCCACGTCACTGGCCAGGGCCAACCGTTCCAGCTCTTCCTTGCCTGCGGAGGCCGGAACCTGCAGTTTGCCCCGCACCTTGCCCTTCACCTGGATCACCACTTCAACGCTGTCTTGCACCAGAGCCGTTGGATCCAGCACCGGCCAGCTTTGACGGTGCACGCTGCCGCTTCCCCCCAGACGGCTCCAGAACTCTTCCGCCAGATGGGGCGCGAATGGAGCCAGGAGCCGTATCAGACCCGAAAGAGCCTCCTGCAACACGGAATCACTGAGGGCGTCCATGCCCGTGGAGCTGATGGCATTGGAGAGCTTCATCAACTCGGAGATCGCCGTGTTGAGCTGGATCTCATCACTGAGATCCTCGCTGACGGCTTCGATCGCCAGGTGCAGTGCCCGGCGCACGCCGCTGTCGGCATCACTCAACTCAGCCGGTCTCTGCATCGGCTCCAGGGAGTCGATGCGTGCAGCACCTGCCTCAACAAGGCGCCAGAGCCGTTGCAGGAAGCGGAACTGGCCTTCCACATCGGCGTCATCCCACTCCAGATCCTTCTCCGGAGGAGCTTTGAACAGGATGAACATGCGGGCCGTGTCTGCGCCGTAGCGGTCGATCACTGCCGCGGGGTCGACGCCGTTGTACTTCGACTTCGACATCTTCTCGAACAACACCTCAAGCTTGTCGCCGCTGTTGGGGTCACGGGGATCCTCGGGATCTGCAACATCAGCGGGAGCGATGTATTTGCCGGTTGTCGCATTGCGGTAGGTGACGCCCTGCACCATGCCTTGGGTGAGGAGCCGTTCAAACGGTTCGTTGATGTCAATTAGGCCGCGATCCTTCAGCGCCTTGGTGAAGAAGCGGGCATAGAGCAGGTGCAGGATTGCGTGTTCGATGCCGCCCACGTACTGCTTCACCGGCAACCAGCGGTTCACCGCCTCCTTGCTGAAGGGTTTGTTGGTGTTGTGAGGATCTGCGAAACGCAGGAAATACCAGGACGAACACATGAAGGTGTCCATGGTGTCGGTCTCGCGCTTGGCCGGCTTGCCGCAGCAGGGGCAGGCCACGTTCACCCAGTCGCTTTGCTGGCTTAGAGGCGAACCGCCCTTGCCGGAGAGATCAATACCCCGGGGAAGTTCCACCGGCAGTTCCTCGCGAGGCACTGGAACAGCACCGCAGTCATCGCAGTGGATGACGGGAATCGGGCAGCCCCAGTAGCGCTGGCGGGAGATCAGCCAGTCGCGCAGGCGATAGGTGACTTTGCTGCTGGCCCAACCCTGTTCGGCTCCATGGTTGGTAATGGCGCCCTTGGCCTCGGTTGAGGCGGTGCCATCAAAGGCTCCTGAGTTGATCAGTGTTCCGGCATCCGTCCAGGCCTGACCCGCCGTGATGGCATCGGCAGCCCCTTCGGCATCGATCACCTGCTGGATTGGCAGCCCATTCGACCGGGCAAATGCGATGTCGCGTTGGTCGTGGGCCGGCACGCCCATCACAGCGCCGGTGCCGTACTCGGCCAGCACATAATCGGCGATCCACACCGGCAGCACAGCCCCCGTCAGGGGGTTGATCACGTCACTGCCAATGGGCACACCCCGCTTGGGCCGGTCATCACTGGTGCGTTCGATCGTGCTGAGTCGAGCCACGTCCTTGCGGAAGCCCTCCACGGTTTGTTTTTGTTCAGCGCTGGTGAGGCTGTCGACCAGCTCGTTTTCCGGTGCCAGAACCACGTAGCTCGCCCCGGCGAGGGTGTCGGGCCGGGTAGTGAAGACGGTGATCGTCTGATCCTCTGCCCCTTTAACAGTGAAGCTGATCTCCGCACCTTCAGAGCGGCCGATCCAGTTGGCCTGCATGGTGCGCACCCGTTCCGGCCAGCCCTTGAGGGCATCCAGGTCGTTGAGCAGCGGTTCGGCGTAGTCGGTGATGCGCAGGAACCATTGATTCAGCTGGCGTTGTTCCACCAAGGCCCCGGAGCGCCAAGAGCGGCCGTCGCCATCCACCTGCTCATTGGCCAGCACGGTCTGGTCGACGGGATCCCAGTTGACGGTGGCGTTCTTGCGGTAGGCCAGCCCGCCCTCGAGCAGCTCAAGGAACAGCCACTGCGTCCAGCGGTAGTAGTCGCTGTGGCAGGTCGCCTGTTCGCGGCTCCAGTCGATCGACAAGCCAAGTCGATCCAGCTGTGCCCGCATCTGATCGATGTTGCGGTCGGTCCACTCGCCCGGATCCACGTTGCGTTCGATCGCCGCATTCTCCGCGGGGAGTCCGAAGGCATCCCAGCCCATCGGATGCAGAACGGCATGGCCGCGCATCCGTTGAACCCGGGCGATCACATCAGTGATCACGTAGTTGCGCACATGGCCCATGTGCAGACTTCCCGAGGGGTACGGGAACATCGAGAGGGCGAAGAAGCCAGGCTTATCAGTGCTTTCGTCGGTGGCATCCACCCCATCCGCCTTCCAGTTCTCCTGCCAGCGCTGCTCCAGCGCAGCGGGGTCATAACGACCGGTCTGGGCACTGGTGTCGACGGCAGGGTTGGCAGCGTTCACGGAACCAGCGCTTGGCAAGGTTGCGATCGTGCCATACGCCTGGTGTTCAGCCGAGGGAGCGGATCACGCTGATCTGACGTCGGTTGATTAGCAAGGGCCGGCTGGAGCCCGCCCGTTCGATGGCCAGAAATTCAGGGTCTTGCCAGATCAGACGTCCCTCGATCGACTCCTGACCCACCACCGCGATGCTGAGGGGAAGCTGTTCACGGATCCAGCTCTGCAGCAGCCGAACCCCCGGAAGGCTTGGATCGAGTGGGGATGTCTCCATAGGATTCGGGGGCAATACCGGCCACACATGCTGCAGTTCAGCAAATATCAGGGACTTGGCAACGACTTCCTGATCGTTGAGGGCCGGCAGGGGCAACTTCCCGATGCCATCAGTGATCCCGATCCCGCCTGGGTTCGGCGGATCTGTGATCGGCGCTTTGGGGTGGGCGGTGATGGCCTGATCCTGGCGCTGCCCCCTCAGGCGGAGGGAGAACTGCGGATGCGGATTCTCAATGCCGATGGCAGTGAAGCCGAAATGTGTGGCAACGGCATTCGCTGCCTGGCCCGCTACCTGGCCGACACCGACGGTGATGCCCCCGGCCGCCGCTGGGACATCGAAACCCTGGCGGGAATGATTCGCCCCGAACTGATGGCCGATGGTCAGTTGCGGGTGGACATGGGCCCGCCCTTCCTCACCTCCGAAGGCATCCCCACGACCCTGATGCCTGAAGACGGACTTCCTCAGGGGGTGCTGCTGCTGGAGGGAGAACAGCTGAAGGTGGCGGCCGTTGGCATGGGCAATCCCCATGTGGTGGTGCCTGTCGACGACCTGGCCAGCATTCCCTTTGATGCCTGGGGGGCTGCCCTGGAGGTGCATCCGGCCTTCCCGGCCAAGACCAATGTTCATTTCCTCCAGGTGCACAGCCGTGAACGGTTGGAGATCCGGGTCTGGGAACGGGGTGCAGGCCCAACCCTGGCCTGCGGCACCGGTGCCTGCGCCACTCTGGTGGCGGCGGTGTTGCTGGGCCTTGCCGATGACTGCGCCGAGGTGGTGCTGCCCGGCGGTCCGTTGATGATTGAGTGGCGTGATCGCACCGGCTCCGTGCTGATGACGGGACCCGCCGAAGCGGTGTTTGACGGGGTGCTGACGCCCGATCTGGTGCCGGCAGGTTCCGCGATGGCGTCGATCAGCGACGCCCCTGCTGCTGCACCTTCTGCTGCCGCTACATCTGGGCCGACGGCCGAGGCCGACTTCGATTGCTCCAAGGATTGCGCTGACCAGTGTCAGCGTCCCGATCGCTGCCTCCGCGATGAAGCGCAGCAGAAGGTGCAGGCCTTCCTCAGCAGCACCTCCCTCGATTCAATGCTCAATCTCGCCAGTGAGTCCCTGGAACAACGCACCAAGGCCCGGTTTGAGCGTGGGACTCCCTGAGCTCTACCTGGATGCTGCTGCCACGACACCGCCACTGCCGGCGGTGATTGCGGTGATGCAGCACCTGC
>JADHMX010000093.1 GCA_016779825.1 Synechococcus sp. BS301-5m-G53
CAGCCCAGGGGAGAGACGGAACCCCAGCCCACGATCGAAACACGCTGGGAGAGTTGCTGCCGAACTGCCACGGTCAGGCGGTTTGGGAACTGGGGGGATCGATGTCGAGTGATTCCAGATGGCGCTGGATGTCACCCACAGTCTTGAACTGCAGCAGTTGCTCTTCCTGGATGCGAATGCCGAAGCATGTGTCGGCCTCGATCAGAATTTCGTAGAACCCCAGGGAGTCGATGCCGATGTCTTCCATCAGGCGGGCACCGGGAGTGATTACCGCAGGATCGGCGCCGGAAATGCGATGCAGGATCTCGACAAGGCGTCCCTCCAGCTCTTGCTTATCGGGAGTTCCCTCGCTCAATACCTACACCCTTTTCATCAAGCCAAAGTACCAGTGTCGCTTCGTTTATCCCTCTCCGCGGTACCAGCTGAACCGCTGGTAGATGGGTTGGTGGTCAACGTCGATGAAGAAGCCGAGTCGATCTTTCGGCAGGCGTGAGAGGTCGGCGGCCATCAGGATCTCCGTGATCTGATTGAAATCCCGCGCCAATGAGAGGTCGCAGACCTGGGCTTCCATCAGGTTGAAGTACTGGCGCAACAGCACCGGCAGACGGAAGTCCTCGCTGTGCTCCTGGCGGATCGCCATTTCCAGGGCTTGAACGTTGCCGATCGGGTGGGTGCTGTCGCTGGGCTGGATGGCGTTGATCGGGTGACGCGGTGGCGGCAGTGCTGGGCTCTGCCTGCGGTAAGGCGGCCGCATCAAGGCACTGAGGAAGGCTGTATTGACGGCGTCGCTGTGGGCGAAATGGTTGTAGGAGACCAATCCGTGCAGGATGCTGAATCCTGAACGGGCTGAAATCAAAAGCCCACCTCGGAAGAGGGCCATCAGGGAATGCGGTTGGCGTTGAAAGCGTGGAGCCAGGGCGACCCGACCAATTTCCACGTGGTGGGTTTGCTTCGCCAGCATTGCCTTGATGCCTGGATAGACGTGCTCCAGGTAAGACTGCTGGCTGCCGGGAAGGTCCTCGGCTGCAGTGAACTGAGGAATGAATTGCAACCGTGCTGATCCCGCCAGGGCTCCGCTGCTCGGTTCCAGCAGAATCAGATGGTCGTAGGCCGCGTCACGGCCGTCGAGGTCGCGTGTGTTGCCGGATCCGGAAAGTTGCTTGCGGTAAGTGGATTCCCGCAGGGTGCCGACGGCATCAGCGACAGTCTCAAAGCTTGATCCAGGGATGAAATGCAGCTCAAGACCGTCGATACGGAACAACAGACCGTCGGCCCGGTTGGCTTCGCTCCAGCCCTGAGGAAGCAGAACCTCTTCTTGCGCTGCTGGTCCGGTCTGCGTCATGGGCCATATGCCTGAAAAGCATTATGCGGGAAGATTGGCGTCCATTTGGCTGCTGTCTCAGTTCCACCCATGGTTGTGCCCTCAAGGACCAGTCTTTCTATAGGCGTTGCAGCAGCGGTTGCTCTCTCGGTCCCTGGGTTCTTAGGTGCTGAACTGAGGGCCGAAGAGCGGATCAACTGGCTGAAGACGCCAGCGGCGGCGGCATCCACCACGCCTCTGCAAGCACCGCCACCATTGCCTACCACTCCCAGTCTGCCTCCAAAGAGCTATCGCTATCGCCTGGCACCGGGGGACCGGCTGGTGGCCTCCGTTTTCAAGATTGAGGGTTACGAGGCCCAGGTGCAGGTGTTGAGCGATGGCACCATCAACCTGCCGCGGCTTGGCACGGTTGAAGTGTGGGGCTTGACCCTGGAGGAGGCCCGCCAGCGCATCACGGCTGGCTACAGCCAATTTCTGCGTCGACCCTTGGTCTATCTCGACCTGGTTGAACAGCGTCCTGTTCGGGTCACGGTGACGGGTGAGGTCTTGCGCCCCGGTGTGTTCACCCTGCCGGTAAACAGTCAGGGATCCATGGGCACGTCTGGTGATTCAACCGGCGTTGGCGCCGATGGTGGTGGCTGGCCGACCATGGTGGATGTGATTCAAAAAGCTGGCGGAATTTCCGCCACGGGGGATCTGGGCCGTTTGGAATTGCTGCGCCCTTCTCCCACCCCTGGTGGCCCCACCCAGAGCTACGTCTTCGACTACCTCACCGTGCTTAAAGCCGGAGGTTTTGCACCCAACCCCTTGATCTATGACGGCGACAGCATCCGGGTACACAAGGCAACATCACCAGTGAATGTGGACCTGTTGACGACTGCAGCCTCCAACTTCGCTCCAACAGCGATCAATGTGCAGGTTGTTGGTGAGGTCTTTTCCCCAGGAGTGGTTCAGATCGGATCCAATGCTCCCCTGTCCAGCGCCATCCTGGCGTCTGGCGGAGTCACCCGCCGCGGCAGTGTGAAGCGGGTGGACTTGATCCGTACGGATCGCGATGGACAAACCATGGTGAAGCAGCTGCGTTACGACCCCAATGCCGTGCTCAGCAGTGCCAACAACCCGCCGCTGCGCAATGGCGATGTTGTGGTGGTGGATCGCAACACCTTCACCAAGGTCACCGACACCATGACCGATGCCATGCTTCCGTTTGAGCCGGTTGTGGATGCGGTCTCGGTCTACCGGTTGCTTGGTCTGCCGATGCCGTCCGGTGGTGGCCGCTGATTAGATCCCCAGTCGCTCCCAGATCACGCCCAGGTTCTCCTGATGCAGTGCGGTGCTGAAGCAGTCAGCCAGCTCTGCTGGGGAAAGCCGGTTGGTGACATCCCCGTCTGCTTCCAAGTTGGCGCGGAAGTCGCCGCCGGCGGTGTTCCAGGCCGTGTGGGCATTGCGCTGAACGACGCGGTAAGCCTCTTCCCGACTCATGCCGGTGCCCACCAGAGCGAGCAGCACCCGTTGGCTGAACACCACGCCGCCATACACATTCATGTTGCGTCGCATGTTCTCGGGGTAGATCCCGAGACCCTTCACCACGCTGGTCATCTCCCGCAGCATGAAGTGAAGGGTGACCGAGCAATCGGGCAGCATCATCCTCTCGGTAGAGCTGTGGCTGATGTCGCGCTCATGCCAGAGGGCCACGTTCTCCAAGGCAGCAATGGTGTAACTGCGCAGCACCCGAGCCAGACCGCTGATCCGCTCGCTGCGGATCGGGTTGCGTTTGTGGGGCATGGCAGAGCTGCCTTTCTGGCCCTTGGCGAAGTTTTCCTCAACTTCCAGCACATCGGTGCGTTGCAGGTTGCGGATCTCGGTGGAGAAGCGCTCCAGGGAGGCGCCCACTAAGGCCAGCGTCTGCACGTAATCGGCATGGCGGTCTCGGGAAATCACCTGGGTGCTGGCGGTGTCGGGGGTGAGCCCGAGGATCTCGCAGGCAATCGCTTCCACCTGGGGATCGGTGTTGGCGTAGGTGCCCATGGCGCCGCTCACCTGGCCCACGGCCACATCCTGCTCAAGCCGTTCCAGGCGGGTGCGGTTGCGCTCGGTTTCAGCCAGCCAGCCGGCCACCTTGAACCCGAAGGTGATCGGTTCGCCGTGGATGGCGTGGGAGCGGCCGATCATTTCAGTGCCCTTGTGGGCCCTGGCCAGTTCGCGCAGAGCGTCCGCTAGGGCATCGAGTTCAGTGCGCAGCAGGGCGACGGAGCGTTTCAGCTGCAGGGCCACGCCCGTATCCAGCACGTCGCTGCTGGTCATACCCACATGGATATGGCGGCCGGCATCACCAACGTGTTCGTTGACGTTGGTGAGGAAGGCGATCACGTCGTGGCGCACTTCGGCTTCAATCTCGAGGATGCGCTCCACTTCGAAGCTGGCCTTGGCCTTGATGGTGTCAAGGGCCTCCTGGGGCACGCGGCCGAGCCGGCAGTTGGCTTCGGTGGCAGCGATTTCCACATCGAGCCAGCTCTGGAATTTCGCCTGCTCACTCCAGACGGCTCCCATCTCGGGGAGGGTGTAACGCTCAATCACCGGCGCGCTCGGTTGAACAACCCAACAAATCTATGGGGCCGCCTCCGCGCGACCGATCGAGCTCTTTGCCGTCGTGCCATCTCCGCCATCGTGGGGCAATGACCCCAACGCTCTACTTGCACTGGACGGCGACTCCCTACGACTGGATCCGTCCCGGGCACTATCACTCGATCATTAGCGGTGATGGCCGTGTGCACCGGTTGCACGATTACAACGTGGACCTGCCAGCCCACACCTACGGCCGCAACCGCAACAGCGTTGCCCTCTCCTGTGCCTGCATGGGCGGAATGCCCGATCCCTGGACGCAGCCCCCCACGGACGCTCAACTCAACAGCCTCTGCGCCGAGGCGGCGGCCGTCGCCCGCAGCTGGGGCTGGGGAGCGGATCAGATCACGGTGGAACGGGTCATGACCCATGCCGAGGCTGCCTCCAACCGCGATGGTCGTTGGATGCACGACAACTACGGTCCGGTGATCTGGGGTGGAACGGGCGAACGCTGGGATCTATTGCAGTTGGTCAAGAACGGTGCCCCTGATGGCGGCGAGCAGTTGCGGCTCCGGATTCAGATGCTGTTGCGGGCGTCGGATGCGCGCCCCGCGCAGGAGCCGCTCGCCTTCCGCGGCACCACGACGATTGAGGCCCGAGGTCGTGAGCTCTCGGTTCAATTGGATGCCTTGGGTCGCTCCTGGAGCTTGGCCTCCGATCTGTTGGAGCGTTATGAACTGCCCTTCGCCTGGGATTCAAGCCACCGTCGTGTCTTGATCGGTGCCATGGATGTCAGCCCGACCTTCCGGGAGGACGGCGTTCAGGCTGAGGCGGGTTGGCCGCTTTTTGAAATGTCGCTTCAGAGCGGCTCAGCCCCGGTGATTCTTCGCGGAATTCTTCGGCCCGGAGCCGATGGGGACCGGGCCTGGTGTCGTGTGGTGGAATTTGCCGAGGAATTCGGCATTTCCGTCAGTTTTGATCCGCTCAGGCTTGGAGAACGCCGCGGCGGATAGGAGCTGTTGTGGCGTTTGAACTCAAAGCGCCGTGCTGTCACGGTCGCCGGTGCGGATGCGCACCACCGATTCCACAGGGCTGATGAAGATCTTGCCGTCACCGATTTCGCCGGTGCGGGCGGCATCGGCGATCGATTTGACCACCTCTTCCACGCGGTCGTCCTCGACCACCACCTCGATCTTCAGTTTCTGCAGAAATTCAACGGTGAATTCCGAACCGCGGTAACGCTCCACCTGGCCTTTCTGGCGGCCGAAGCCCCGCACTTCGCTCACGGTCATGCCGATGATGCCGGCCTCCACCAGCGCCACCTTCACGTCTTCCAACTTGAAAGGACGAATGATCGCTTCGACCTTTTTCATGGGGGGAGTTCTGATCTTGTTTTAAGGATGCCGCGGTTCTCCGAGCCGTGCGTGGCCGCTGTTACAGAACGCTGCCGAAGCTTGACTTCTTAGGGTCGGCGATCAGAACTGATCCCTTCAGCCCTTTGACCCAGACCCCCCTCTACGGCGAACGCGCCATCGCCGAAGCCGAGCTGATCTGCTTCGACAACCCTCGGCCTGGGCGCCCCTATGAGGTGTCGATCGAGCTGCCGGAATTCACCTGCAAATGCCCCTTCTCGGGCTATCCCGATTTCGCGGTGCTGCGCCTGATTTACCAACCCGGACCACGGGTGGTGGAGCTGAAGGCGATCAAGCTTTATGTGAACAGCTACCGCGACCAGTCCATCTCCCATGAGGAGGTGACCAATCGCATCCTCGATGACCTGGTGGCGGCCACGGATCCTGTGTGGATGCAGCTGGAAGCCGATTTCAACCCCCGCGGCAATGTCCACACCGTGGTGCGGGTGAGTCATGGCACCCGTCAGCCCTGCTGATCGGTGACCCCTCGCTGCACCAGTTGGGGCAATTCGTGGGCAAAGGCGGCGAGGTTGCGGTTGCAGAGGCCGCCAACGCTGAGGGTGCCATCGGCAGCGATGGCCCAAAGCTGTCGGGTGGCCACGAGGCTCAATCCACCGCCCACCAGCAGCACCGCGAACCCTAGGTACACCAGGGGCACCCCTGGATCCCGTTTGAGCAGAAGGCCGCTGGCCGGCAGCACCGCGTCCACCCGCATGGGCAAACCTTTCACCTCAGCGGCTGGACCACCCGGGCGTAGTCGGGCGAGCTGCTGACCGTCCGCATCGAATACCGTGGCTGGCCCCTGTTCGCTCTCCAGGCTCAGAAACACCGGTTCCGTTCCATCAGGGCGGGTCGGCAGCACCAGGCCCCAGATCTGATCGCCCAGCTCCGGATAGGTCTGCAACGGCAGCTCCAGCACAGGGCTGCGCCCGATCTGCAGGCTGATCGTCGCTAGGGACCAATCCGCTTGATAAATGGTGATGCCCCGGTGCCGCAGCGGGTGATTGACGCTGATTTCGGCGTCCAAGGTTTGGTTGGGTCCCTGCAGCTTCAGGGCGGAGCGGAACTGTTCCGTCCGTCCGGCCGGATCTCGATCAATGGCGAAGCGGTCCAGGGTGATGGTCAGTTGGCTGGTGCCATCGCGATCGAGCAGATCGAGGCTGCGGCCGGGGGCCAGGAAGCGTTCCAGGCGGTTGCCGGCCAGGGCCCCCCAGGCAGCACCCAGCATCAGCAGCACCAGGCCGG
>JADHMX010000094.1 GCA_016779825.1 Synechococcus sp. BS301-5m-G53
CGCAACCGCGCGCCGGAGAAATTCACCGAGGGCCGAGAGGGTGAGGAATGGCCGCTGCAGCTGGAACTCAAGTTGCTGGCTGAAGTGGGCATCATTGGTCTTCCCAATGCAGGCAAGAGCACCTTGATCGCCGTGCTGTCGGCAGCGCGACCCAAGATTGCCGATTACCCCTTCACCACGTTGGTCCCCAACCTTGGAGTGGTGCGCCGACCCAGTGGGGACGGAACCGTTTTTGCGGATATTCCAGGGTTAATCGAAGGGGCCGCCCAGGGGGCTGGTCTTGGGCACGATTTTCTGCGTCACATCGAACGCACCCGTTTACTGATCCACCTGGTGGACGCTGGATCCGAGGATCCCGTGGCTGACCTGAACGTCGTCCAGCAGGAGCTGGAGGCCTATGGCCATGGTCTTGTTGATCGACAACGCCTTCTGGTCATCAACAAGCAGGAGTTGGTGGCAGAGCAGGATCTCCCCACGTTGCGGCAAAACCTTGAAGCAGCGAGTGGTCGGCCCGTGCTCTGCATTTCTGCAGCGATGGGAACCAACCTCGATCAGTTGCTGGCCGAAACCTGGGCCGAGCTCGGGGTGTGAGCTGAGCTCCAGACAATCTTCATGTGATCAGCCACATTGATGCTTGTGGGCTGATCGCATGAGAGCCATAACGGGAATGTCTCTCCCCTGACATGAACTTCTACACCTGTCTGGACAACAAGGGCGATGTGATTGCCCGGTGCCAAACGAAAGAGGCTGTTGCTGTGCTTCAACGCATGGGACGCCCCATCGCTGAAGTGAAGGCGATGCGCAGCGAGGAGGCTGTCGTCTGCAGCCTGACCGGCAGCCCCTCTGACTACAACGAGGACTATTGAGCCCTCGCTGCTGATCTTGGGAACGTTGGCTCAATCGTCGTAGACGCGGCACTCATCTGCATCGGGATTGGCCTCGCAATGCAGCTCAAGGGAGGTGGGGTCGTGGCTGTCGCCGGGGTGATGCTCTTTGTATTCCTCCAGCGACTTCAATTCCTCGGTGAGGTGACGAACTTTGGCGTCATCACCAGCCGCTTTGGCCGCTTCGATTTCCGATTGATCCTTCTGGATGTGCTCGTCGATGGACTTCATGAATTGAGACCGTGGCCTTGGAGCACATTACGGCGATTCATCGGTTTTGGAGGGGTGGGATAACGCCCCATGACCATCCGACATCCTTGACCCGAACTACTTGTATCCCTTGCTACAACAGTCGGCCTAGACCATTGGTCATGGAGCCAATTCGCTGAGTTCCAGCCAGCGTTCTTCGGCCTGGTCGATACGGGAGATCAGATCAGCAAGCTCGTGGCTCAGCTTGGCCATGTCTGCTCCCGCTCGGGTCATTTGCTGTTCAAGCTCTTCTTTCTGCAGCTCCATTTCGGGGAGCTGTTGATCGAGGGCAGCCAGCTCCTTGTTTTCCTTGAAGTTCCGACGCCTAGGGCCTTCGCTTTTGCTCTCGCGGACGCGCTCCTGTTTGGCAGAGGCGGGTTTGGTGGTCTGGATCTGGCTGCGTTCCTCCTGGCGCTGCTGCTCCAGGAATGCGCTGTAATTCCCTTCAAAACGATTCAGCCGGCCTGCTTCAAAGCAGAACAAACGATCGACGGTGCGATCGAGGAAGTAGCGGTCGTGGGAGACGACGATCACGCAGCCCCGGAAGTCTTCGAGAAAGTCCTCGAGAACACTGAGGGTCTGGACGTCCAGATCGTTGGTGGGTTCGTCCAGCAGCAGCACGTTGGGCGCCTGGATCAGCATCCGGCAGAGGGTGAGGCGTCGGCGCTCGCCTCCCGAAAGCTTGGCCAAGGGGCTGTGCTGTTGGGCCGGTGGAAATAAAAAGCGTTCCAGCAGTTGAGATGCAGTGACCTGTTCACCCCCCAGATCGATCCGGCTGGCCGCTTCCTCCACAAACTCGATCACCTTGCGTTCGAGCCCCTTGCCTTCGTTGAAGGCTTCGGTGTGCTGGTCGAGGTAGCCGATATGAACGGTTTCCCCAAGCTGCAAGCTGCCCTGGGTGGGCTTGCGTCGTCCGGCGATGAGATCGAGCAGGGTGGACTTGCCGCTGCCGTTGGGGCCGATGATGCCGATTCGGTCTTCGGGGCTGAAGCTGTAGCTGAAGCCATCGAGCAGAGGGCGCCCTCCACTGCTGCCATCCGCGGTGACACCAACTGCTTCGGCTTCAATCACCTGTTTGCCGATGCGCCGGCTGATGCCGGTCATCTCCAACTTGGCCTTGGCCTGATTGGGCTTCTGCTCGCGCATCGCTTCGATGCGCTGCAGCCTTGCCTTCTGTTTGGTGCTGCGAGCCTTAGGTCCCTGGCGCAGCCATGCCAGTTCGCGGCGAAGCACACTTTTGAATTTGGCCGCTGAGGCGGCTTCCGAGGCATCCTCTTCGGCTTTGTGTTGCAGAAAGGTGCTGTAGTTGCCCTGATAGGTGCGGGCCTGGCCTCGGTCCACCTCCACCATCCGCCGCGTCACTCGATCCAGCACGTAGCGGTCATGGGTGACCAGCACCAGGGCGCCGGGATAGCGATCCAGCCAGCTCTGCAACCACTCAACGGCAGCGGCATCCAGATGGTTGGTGGGTTCGTCCAGCAGAAGCACATCGGGGCAGGCCACCAGGGCTGACGCCAGTCCCACCCGCTTGCGGTAGCCGCCGGAGAGGTCGTCGACCGGTCGCTGGAGATCGCTGATGCCCAATTTCTGCAGCACTTCCCGGCATTGCTGCTCCAAACTCCATGCTTCCTCTTCATCCATGCGTTGGCTGAGCTGACCCAGCTCCGCCATCAGCGTGTCATTGCTGGGGTCTGCAGCAATGGCGTCGCTGAGGGAGCTGAAGCGCACCAGCAAATCGCGTTTGGCCCCGCAGCCTTCGAGCACCTGCTCAAGAACCGAAAGCCCTGGGGTGATGCGACTGTCCTGGCCCACCAGTTCCACCCGAAGACGGGGAGAACAGCGGCGTTCTCCCTCACCGAGCGGTTCCTTCCCAGCCAGCACCTTCAATAACGTGGATTTACCGGCGCCATTGGGGCCGATCAGACCCAGCCGTTCGCCGTCGCCGATATGGAGGTCGAGATCGGAGAAGAGGGTGCGGATGCCGAAATCCTTGGCGGCGCCCACCAGGCTGATCAGACTCACGGCGCGCCTGCTGGCTGTTGACTGTCCAGATAAGCAAACACACTCTTATCGCCCACATCTGCAGCCGCCTCCATGCCGAATTTGCGCAGGGCCAGCAGCACAAGCAGCAGGGCTGCACTCTCCAGCAAGGCCAGGCAGAGGGGGGCATTGATCAGTCCCAGCAGACGCCCCAATAGCGCTGCTGGCAGCAGCAAGGTCAGGCCGATCGCTTCGGGGCGTTGGAAGCAGAAAAACTCTTTGAAGCCAATCCCTGCCAAGGCTGCGAACAGGGGGCCGATGGCCAGGATCCAGAGCGGTTGCTCTCGCAGGGTGGAGAGCGCTTCGGTGGGTCCGGCGATCAGCAGCAAGCCAGCCCATCCCAGGCAGCCCAGCAGCCAGAACAGTTGCAGTGCGCGATGGAGCGGCCGCAAATAGATGTGAATCCATTGCAGGGCCAGCCCAAGGGCGGCGGCCAGAGGCACAACCCATATCCAGGCCAAGCTGCCGCCGATCTGCCACCAGTGCAGCAGGCCCAGGCTCATGGCCAGTCCTGCCACCAACAAGGCGATCCGATAGAAACGCACCTCCTGGCGGTCGGCATCCGTAATGGAGTAGGTGCCATAGACACCTTCAAAGGTTGGATCTGCGCTGGTCATGCCGACGCTGCCGTGCTGTTTACCAGTGTGCTCAGGTCGGGACCGGCTGGAACGATTCCACCGGGATTGAGGGGGAACAAGGCGCCGAAGTAGTCGTGTCTCCAGGCGTTTCCGTCGCAGGTGTCCGTCACGCCGGGCAAGGCGTAAAAGCGTTGACGCCAGTCCCAGATCTTCGGGTAGTGCCAGAGCGGTCGCCGACTGCAGCCAAATAGCGGGGCGTAGACCAGTTCCCAGCGGATCAGGGTGGGGAACAGCCGCACGTCCGCCAGGGTCAGTGAGGGGCCACACAGCCATGGCCCGTCGGTGCCCAGGCTCTGCTCGACGGCATCCAGGGCGGCGAAGAGCTCGGTTTCGGCGCGGTCGTAGGCCGCTTGGTTGCGGGCGAAACCACAGCGGTAGACCCCATCGTTGACGGCTGATTGCAGCAGCCGCTGCCAGGCCTGGATCCTGTCGGCCGATTCCGGCGGTGCCAGGTCAACAACCGCGTCTTGATGGGGCCAGCGGTTTAACAGCTCCACCAGTGGAGCACTGTCATTGCCAAGCAGGGTGCAGGTTTTGGGGTCTACCAGCACCGGAACGGTGGCCCGGTAGCTGGGCGGAGCGCCGCAGTGCCTGTACAGCGCGAGAAGCGTGTCGCACCCCTCCCAAGCTGGGACAAGGGCCCAGCGTCCGGCGTTGTGATCCGCTGTCGCCTTTAGAAGGGTGATGCTGCCTTGAAGCTGGCGCAGCTGATGCACCAGCCACGTGCGATGGGCCCAGGGGCAGCTGCGCCCGATCACGAGCAGGGGCCGCTGGGCTGGGCTGCGCTGGAGCAGGTCTGCGGGGTTTAAGGCCGGAGGGAGGAGCGGATCGCTGCTTGGGCGGGTGTAGTTGCCGGTGGCATCGGCTGGCCCCAGCCCACCCATGAGCCGTTGCCATTGCCATCGCCAGCCGCGACGGGCGGCCGTGACCACGACAGGTGGGATCGACATGGCGCATTTGGATCTCTTTCATCCTCGCTGGGAGTCGTGCTTCAGTCAGGCCTTCGTTCGCAGGTTCAATGAGCAGCTGTGGCGTTCTGGTGGTGGCCGGCACCCATGGGAATGAGGTCAATGCACCCTGGCTGCTGCAGCAGTGGCAGGCCTGCCCCGATCTGATTGATGCGGCTGGGCTGTCGGTGCAGAGGGTGATCGGCAACCCAGAAGCCTTGTACCGTCGCTGCCGTTACGTCGATCGCGACCTCAATCGCTGCTTCCTTCCGGATCAGTTGGAGCGGGAGGCCTCGGGCTTGGAGTTTCAGCGTGCTGGCGAACTTCTGCGGCTGCATGGCGCTAACGGGGAGCATCCCTGCGCTGTGGCTCTTGATCTGCACAGCACCACAGCGGCGATGGGGAATTCATTGGTGGTTTATGGCCGTCGCCCCGCTGATCTGGCGCTCGCCGCTCTGGTTCAGGGGGCGCTCGGCCTACCGATCTACTTGCATGAAGCAGATCTTCAGCAGACCGGTTTCCTCGTGGAATCCTGGCCCTGCGGACTGGTGATCGAAGTTGGCCCTGTGCCGCAAGGTGTTCTCAACGCCCGTGTTGTGGAGCAGACCCGTCTTGGCTTGGAAACGTGCCTGACGGTTTTGGGTCAGGCACGTCGGGGATCAGCTCGGTTGCCAGATGCCTTGGTGGTGCATCGCCATCTGGGGAGTCGCGATCTGCCGAAGTCGGATAAGGGCGAGCCGCAGGCTCTCGTTCACCCTGAGTTGCAAGGGCGCGATTGGCAGGGCATTGCTCCAGGCCAGGCGATGTTCCGAGCCGCGGATGGCAGCGATCGCAGTGAGGTGTTGGTTGAAGGAGAGATCCCGGTGTTTGTGAACGAAGCGGCCTACACAGAAAAAAGCATCGCCTTTTCCCTCACGCGTCGTGAGGTTTGGCCCGTCGAGGCCACGTGGTTGCCGGCCTTGCAGCAGCTGCTTTCTGCGGTTTAACCGCAGGCCCACACCCCCTTGCCCTCCTGAGAACAGATCAGATTGCTCGTCTGACCATCGGCCCAGTACATGCGGAGTCGGTCGTCCTCGGTGCCGATCCGAAGGGTGAGGGAACGCAGGGGCCCAGCCGGTGTCTTGCTGTCCGCGTCGCCGCCTGGCGACTTCAGCTCTTCAACCTCAAGCTCCAGCTGATTGAGCCGTTGCTCCAACTGTTGGAGAGAAGCGCTCGATTGGGCGTTGGGCTTGTCTCCGCTGGAGGGCACCAGCCCACAGCTGGTCAGACCAATGGAAGCCACCCCAATCCAGAGCAGTTGGGTCAAACGCTGCATGGGCCCTTGCTGATTAGCCCCAGCCTCTCAGCAAGGCTTGCCCTGGGCCAGTCGTTCGCTCCAATACACCGTGGCACCTAGAGCCTCCAGCTCCATACGCCTGTGACGGGCCTGGGCCAGAGGAACGGTTTCCTCCAGACGATGGCCAGCTTGCATCCAGCGGATCAGAACCAAAAAGTACACAGGTGAGTCTTTTGAATCTTAAGTCTTTCGGAAGCCTTGCTTCCCTGGCGCGGCGCGCTTTGGCGTTGGTTTCGCAATCCGGCGACACACAGCGCAAACTTCCGTTACACTCGTCATCAGGCAGGGCTCTCCTGCCCTTCCTTAAACCGTTCCTTCGGGAACATTCCTTTCCGTTCTCATGACCACCACCCTCCAGCAGCGCTCCGGCGCTTCCAGCTGGCAGGCCTTCTGTGAGTGGGTCACCTCCACCAACAAC
>JADHMX010000095.1 GCA_016779825.1 Synechococcus sp. BS301-5m-G53
AGCGGTAAGGAGCCTCCGCGCAGCTTCACCTCCAGCTCACGGGCTGTTTCCGCGCTGAAATTGCCGCTGATGGTGGCCGCTCCACCAGAGATTCCTGCGCTCTTGAACTGGGGGCCAACGCTGGCGGCACTGATCAGCTGATCGTCCAAGGTGATGGCGAGCAACCTGTCGGTGCCCGCAATCGACTTGGTGAGATCAGCGAAAGCTTCGGCACCCTCCCCATCGAAGTTGAGGGTCACCTCCCAACTGTTCGGATTGTTCTGCAGCGGTTGACGGCCCGCCGTCACCAGCTGCTTTCCGGTGAGCGAGGCCGGCTCGAGCAGCGTGAGCAGATCGGCATCAACCTTCTTCAGGAGGTCGCGAAGCTGTTCCTCCTCCGAACTGGCGTTGCCATCAAGCCCCAGGGTCTGCTGGGTTGACTTCAGCTGATCCAGATCCAGAGGCTCCGGCGTTTCACCGCGGCGAATCTGATCCTCACGGAGCTGGAGAATCGCTTCCACCTGGGAGCGGAGCTGCCTGAGGCCTCGGAACTCAGCTTCCGTGTCGGGCTTCTGGGCACGGAACTCGAGCAGAGCCGTGTCACCAAGCACCCGCGCGGCCGCGGTGGGGTCCTGTTCTCCAGGGAGCTGCAACACCAGCTGCGACTCACCCACCGTCTGCAGGGTGGACTCGGCCACACCGAGACCATTGACCCGGCGATCGAGCACGGCTTTTACCGCTTCCATTTCCTCGGCACCGACGCGGGTGATTTCCCCGGCCGGCTTCACCTCAACGGTGAGCTGACTGCCGCCCCGCAGATCAAGGCCCAGTTCAAGCGGCGTGCGCACCAAAAACATCCCGGCCGCGATGGCCAGGGCAAGAACAAGGGCAAACCAACCCTGATAACGCGCCATCAACGTCAGATTCCCTTGTTGACCAACGCCTGGGCCGCCTCAACGATCTGATGCGGCTGAATGATCGTGAGGTTCTCCAGGGAACCGTTGTATGGGGTCGGAATGTCCTGACTGGAAAGACGCACAGGTCGGGCATCCAGATCGTCGAAGCACTGCTCGGTGATCAGCGCAATCAGTTCGGCACCGATACCGCCGGTCTTCATGCATTCCTCCACCACAATCACCTTGTTGGTTTTGCGGATGGAGCGGCTGATCGTCTCCATGTCGAAGGGCTTGAGGCTGATCAGATCGATCAGTTCAACGCTCACGCCTTCGGCTTCCAGTTGCTCCACAGCCTTGAGGCAGTGATGACGCATCCGGGAGTAGGTGAGGATCGTCACATCGGTGCCTTCCTGCACCAGATCAGCCTGATCGAGGGCACAGGTGTAGTCGCCTTCCGGGAGCTCCTCGCTCAGGTTGTAAAGCAGAACGTGCTCGAAGAACAGCACGGGATTGTTGTCGCGGATCGCAGCCTTCATCAGGCCCTTGGCGTTCGTAGGAGTACTGCAAGCCACGATCTTGATGCCGGGAACGGCATGGAAATAGGCCTCAAGCCGTTGGCTGTGCTCAGCGCCAAGCTGACGACCCACACCACCAGGGCCACGCACCACAGTGGGAATGGTGAAGTTGCCGCCACTGGTGTAGCGGAGCATCCCCATGTTGTTGGAGATCTGGTTGAAGGCCAGGAGCAGGAAGCCCATGTTCATGCCTTCAACGATTGGACGGAGGCCAGTCATCGCCGCACCCACCGCCATACCGGTGAAACCGTTCTCAGCAATCGGCGTGTCGAGCACCCGGAGATCGCCGTATTTCTCTGCCAGATCCTTGGTGACCTTGTAACTGCCGCCGTAGTGGCCGACGTCCTCCCCCATCACACAGACGTGGGGGTCTCTCCCCATCTCCTCGTCGATGGCTTCACGGAGAGCGTTGAAGAGAAGTGTTCCTGCCACGGCGTCACAGTGATCCCGGCCAATCCGGGTGGTGTGGCCAAGCTATCTCAGTCAGCGCAGGGTCAACCTCCGGCCGCGAAGGTGAACAACAACAAAACGGAAAGCAGCATGGCTGGAGATAGCAGCAACGCCAGCTGGCCGAGGTCGTGGGGCGTCATCCAAACCCTGGCGATGAGCGGAGGCTAAGCAGGGTTCTGATCGCGAGCCATAAAGAGACTGCGAAGAAACACCAGGGTCAGACCAAGGGCGACAAACCCTGAGCTGAAGGTGGCCAGGAAGGACAAACCCACCAGCAGGGTCTTGAGGGTGACGGCGATGTTTTGGGCAATCGGCGAGCTGTAGTGCGGGGGATGAACGGCGAAGTACACCACCATCCGCCGACTCAGACCCAGCGCCAGCCAGGCCAAAAGCCCCGCCGTCAGCGCTCCGGAGAGAAAACTCAGCGGACCTTTGCGCGGATCCCGTGGTTCGGGGCTCTCTGGTGTGGGGACATCAGTCATGCCTCGATCCTCACGCCATCGCTGCGAAGGGCGCAAGACCAGGCCTTCAGGCCGGCGCGGTCCAACTGGGGAGTGAGCTGATCCTGCGCCTGGCGGCATGACGCCAGATCAGAGAACAGCGCGAAACAACTGGGTCCAGAACCACTCATGGCCACCGCCAGGCTTTGGGGAACGCTGTTCAACAGATCGAGCGCCGAACGCACCGCAGCTGTTTCGGGTGCCACAACATCCTGAAGGTCGTTACGCAAGGGAGGAGGCAGATCGCTGCGCAATGGCTGGAGCCAAGCAACGCTGCGCAGGGCCTGACGACGTTGTTCAAAAGCCGCCTCATCAGTGAGGTATTCGGATTGATTGAGCTCACGGCAACGCTTGTAGGCCCAGGGCGTTGAAACGCTCACGGTGGGGTCTTTGACCAAGAGCACCGCCAGGGGATGAGGCGTTGGCGGCACGGCTTCCAGCTGTTCGCCTCGCCCGAAACAGAGCTGACATCCTCCGGCCACACAGAAGGGCATGTCTGAACCGAGCTCAGCGGCCATTCGCTCCAGATCCGCGGGGCTGTGGCCCAAGCCCCACAGAGCATTCAGACCAACCAGTGCCGCGGCGCCGTCGCTGGAGCCACCAGCCAGGCCAGCACCGATGGGGATGCGCTTCTCCAGATGAATTGACGCCCCCAATTCACTGAAACCGGAACGGTTCCGCAGCAACTGGGCCGCCCGGAGGATCAGGTTGTCGTCGCCAACACTGAGGCTGGCGTCATCACAACTGAGGCTGAGTTGTGCATCGGCGGTGTTCTGAAAGCTCAGGCGATCCGCCAAGTCGATGCTCTGCATCACCATGGCCAGCTCATGGAAACCGTCCGAGCGCAGCCCCAGGACCTCCAGGTGCAGGTTGACTTTGGCCGGGGCCGTCACCGTGATCATGGTGGTCGTTCAGTCGACCTGATTCAAACCCCTGGCCAGGGCAACCCAACTGGCCGGTGCCAGCTCCTGGGGACGTTGCTGGAGGCTGAAGCCAGCGGACGAGGCCAGAGTCTGCAATCGGTCGGGATCAGCCACACCCGCCAAGGTGTTGCGCAGCATCTTGCGACGGGCCAGAAACGCCTGCTTCAAGAGTGATTCCACCCCGGTAGCCAAAGCCGGCTCCAGTCGCTCGGAGGCCGGCAATGGCTCCAGGCAGATCACTTCCGATTGCACCTTCGGTGGGGGCTGAAAACAGCGCGGCGGCACCGGACACACCGAACGGCACCGGGCCAGCAACTGCATGCGCACACTCAGGGCACTGAAACTGCTATGGCCAGGCCGGGCACGGATCCGCTCCGCCACTTCCTTTTGCACCAGCAACACAAGCCTTTGGTAGGGAGGATCCACTGGCCGATCCAACCGGCCCACCAACCGCTCCAACAGCGGACCGGTGATGTTGTAAGGGATGTTGGCGACCACCTTGTCGGCAATGCGGCCATCGCTCAATTCAAGTGGAGCCTCAAGAACATCTCCTTGATAGAGGCTGAACGCCGACTGGTCCGCAAAGCGATCCTCCAGACCAGCCACCAGGTCGCGATCCAGCTCAATGGCGTGCACCGCCCCCACATTCGCCGCCAGAAGCCGCTCCGTTAAAGCCCCTCGCCCCGGCCCCACCTCCAGCACCCGATCGGTGGACTGCAGATCAGCAGCTTCGACAATCCGCTGCAGCACGGACTCATCGCGCAACCAGTGCTGGCCGAAACGCTTGCGGGCGTGATGTCCGGAGAAACCCATGGGTCAACTGTGCATCAGCACAGCCGTTCCACATCCATCCATCGAATCGTTCCGCGGGATGAGATCAAGGGCACAAGAGCCAGCTTGACCCGGAGCAGCTGCTCGGCTGAGGCCGGATGCGCGGCTCTCCAACAGCTGATTGCGCGAGCCATGCGACGCCGTTTGGCGGAATGGAAGGCATCAAGGCCATGGCGGTCCCAGTGACCGATGCGACGGCCCTTCACCTCCACCACTAACAACTGCTGTTGCCGCTCCAGCACCAGATCCAATTCCCCCCAGCGGCAGCGCCAGTTGCGATCGAGCAACTGCCAACCCTGCGCTTCAAGTTGCCGCAAAGCCTTCTCTTCCGCCCATCCACCACTGCATTGAGACTCCACTGGCTTGAACCATCACGTCTTGGTTCAGACCATTCCCCTCAAGAACGGTTCTAGGGTTCAACGGTGGTTGTTTCGATCATGCGCAGACGCTTCACCGCCGTTTTGGTCTCTCTGTTGGTGTTCACGTGCCAGTGGCTGGCGGCGGCTCCGGCCCACGCCGCGATGGATGTAGCCAAACAGGTGCTGATCGGTGCCGACTATTCGAACAAGGACCTGCGGGGGGCCACCTTCAACCTCAGCAACCTGCGCGAAGCCAACCTCTCCGGATCGGATCTGCGGGGAGCCAGTCTGTACGGCGCGAAGCTGCAGGACGCTGACCTCAGCGGCACCGACCTGCGCGAAGCCACCCTGGACGCCGCTGTGATGACGGGGACCAACCTTTCTGATGCCGTGCTGGAGGGAGCTTTTGCCTTCAACACCCGCTTCAGCGATGTGTTGATCACGGGAGCCGACTTCACCGACGTTCCCATGCGCGGAGACCAACTCAAAAACCTCTGTGCCGTTGCCGACGGAACGAATTCCGTCACGGGCCGCAGCACCCGCGAGAGTCTCGGCTGCGCCTGAACCATGAGCTTTGATCCCCGCAGCCTGGAGCGCTTGCGTGAGTTGGGGCGTCAACTCCCCGCACGCCTGCCTGAACCGGAGAAGCCTTCAGCGGCTCCCAAAGCCAGCCAGGTGCGCCACCGCGTTGAAACCGAGAAGAACCCGGAGGAGCTCTTCCGGGAACTGATGAAGGCCAGCCAGGACGGCACCGTTCCTGAGCACCTGATGGCCCGCCTCAAACAGTTGGAGGCCCAACGCAAACCATCGGCTCAACCGTCGCCGTTCAACGGCAATGACGACACCCCAGCCCCTGCCTCACCAACACGCAGCCAGACTGGACCGGGAAAAAACACCCAACCGAAACGGCCGAAGGTTGCCCCGGGAAGCGAGGAAGAAAGCTTGTATGTGGCCTTCGGACAACTGCTGCTCGAGGACGAGGGGGATGACGATTGAACCCGGCCCGTTGCCGGATTCTTGCGGTGGGCAAAGTGCGTCGCGGCTGGATTCAGGACGGCATTGATCTGTATCTCAAACGCCTGCCTGGATTGACCATCAGCGAACTTCGCGACAGCACTCCAGAGAAGGAAGCCGATGCGATCCGGACTGCCCTACGGCCCGATGAGACCCTTGTTGCGCTGATGGAACAGGGCGACACCCTGGCCTCAGTTCCATTCGCTCGACGCCTCGAACAGTTCGGCAACCAGCGGCTGGCCTTTGTCATTGGTGGAGCCGATGGCTTGACGCCGGAGCTCAAGGCCAAGGCCCAATGGCGCCTGAGCCTCTCACCGATGACCTTTCCCCACGAACTGGCTCGGTTGATGCTTGTGGAACAACTGTTCCGGGCCCAGTCGATTGTCCAAGGCAGCCCCTATCACCGCGCCTAGGGTTCATCGATGGCCGCTGATCTCTCTCCCTCGACCATGCGTCTGGCTCTGCTCTCCCCGATCCACGGCCAGTCGATTGATCACATCGCCCGCCAACTCGAGAACTACAGGGTGTTTCTTGCACCCTTTGAGTTGCGTCATTACTTCCATGTGTCTCTGGAGAGTCACCCAGATCTCCAATCCGACCTCACCGCCTTCGCCGAACGGGAGGGGCACAGCATCATTTTCACCAACCGCAGCCAGCCCACCTGGCGCGCCTGCACGGCCTATGCCCTGTGCGAACTGATCAAAACCGTTCTTGCTGATCAGCACAGCCACGACAAGGTCCTCATTCACACCGATACCGACCTGTTGGTGTCCGGCAAAGCCAAAGATCAGCTTCAAAACCACCGCAT
>JADHMX010000096.1 GCA_016779825.1 Synechococcus sp. BS301-5m-G53
CTCCAAAGCCGCAGTGAGGCAGCGCCCTGCTGCACCAGCATCTCGAGCCCATCAATGCAGCGATGGCCCCGGCGTTGCCCAGCGGTGAGCCAGCTGGTGGGCCTTGGTGTGTAGATGAGGTCGTACAGAACAGCTTCGGAACTCAGCCCGGACCAGAGCTCAGCGCCCAATGGCATGGCCTCCGGGTCGCCGTGCTGGGCCATTCCCACAGGGGTGGTGTTCACCACAAGAGTCGCTCGAGCGATCGCGTCTTTGAGCTCACCCGCGGTGTCGAGACAGGCCGATAAGGGGGCGTTGTCCTGCTGCAGATCGGCGATGAAGGTCTGCAATGCTTCGCTTCGGCGACCCACAACGGTGATGTTGTTGAGGTTCAGGGTCTGCAGACCGGCGACCACCGCCCGAGCTGATCCGCCGCAGCCGATCACGACGGCATGGCGTCCAGCCCAGGTGTCGTTGGCACCGAGGGGTGCCAGAAAGCCCTCCACGTCGGTGTTGGTGCCATACCAGCCACCATTTGCCGCTGGGACGAGGGTGTTGACGGCACCAAGCCGTTGCGCCAGCGGGCTGAGCTCTTCGCAGAGGTCAGCAATGGCCTGCTTGTGGGGGATGGTGACGTTGAGGCCCTGGCAACCAACAGCCCTGAGACCCCGTAACACCTGATCCAGGCTTTCGCTTTCGCAGGGCAAAGCCAAGTAGCGCCAATTGAGCGCCATCGTTTTGAGGGCTGCGTTGTGCATCACCGGCGAAAGCGAGTGGCGCACTGGATTGCCAAGCAGGCCCACAAGGCTGGTGCCGCCATTGATCATTGCCCGGGCCGGATCGCTCCACCAGCCTGCCTGTTCGGGAACCACACCTCGCCTGTCACCGGGTCTGCTGTGGAGGATGAGCCCATTCAAATCACCATTTCAGGAGGTGGGCACCGATGGGCAAGGTTGTCGGCATTGACCTTGGCACCACGAACAGCTGTGTTTCCGTGATGGAGGGCGGCAAGCCCACCGTGATCGCGAACGCCGAGGGCTTCCGCACGACGCCCTCCGTGGTTGCTTACACCAAGAACCAGGATCAGCTGGTGGGTCAGATCGCCAAACGTCAGGCGGTGATGAACCCAGACAACACTTTTTATTCCGTCAAACGTTTCATCGGCCGTCGGGTTGATGAGGTGAACGAGGAATCGAAAGAGGTGAGCTACGGCGTCGAGAAGGCCGGCTCCAACGTGAAGGTGAAGTGCCCGGTTCTCGACAAGCAATTCGCTCCTGAGGAAGTTTCCGCCCAGGTGTTGCGCAAGCTGGCCGAGGACGCCGGTAAGTATCTCGGCGAAACTGTCACCCAAGCGGTGATCACCGTTCCTGCCTACTTCAACGACTCCCAGCGTCAGGCCACCAAAGACGCCGGCAAGATCGCTGGCCTTGAGGTGCTGCGCATCATCAACGAGCCCACCGCTGCGGCTCTGGCTTATGGCCTCGACAAGAAGAGCAACGAGCGCATCCTGGTCTTCGACCTGGGCGGCGGCACCTTCGATGTGTCTGTGCTGGAAGTCGGCGACGGCGTGTTTGAGGTGTTGTCCACCGCTGGTGACACGCACCTCGGAGGTGACGACTTCGACAAGGTGATCGTGGATCACCTTGCCGAGACCTTTAAAGCCAATGAAGGCATCGATCTGCGTCAGGACAAGCAGGCCCTGCAGCGCCTCACCGAGGCCGCTGAAAAAGCCAAGGTTGAGCTGTCCAACGCCACCCAGAGCGAGATCAACCTGCCGTTCATCACGGCCACACCTGAGGGTCCCAAGCACCTGGATCTCACCCTCACCCGCGCCAAGTTCGAGGAACTGGCCTCCAAGCTGATCGACCGCTGTGCCCTGCCTGTTGAGCAGGCGCTCAAGGACGCCAAGTTGTCCTCCGGCGAGCTGGATGAAATCGTGATGGTGGGTGGTTCCACCCGCATCCCGGCTGTGCTCGAACTGGTCAAGCGCATCACCGGTAAAGACCCCAACCAGACGGTGAACCCCGACGAGGTGGTGGCTGTCGGTGCTGCCATTCAGGGCGGTGTGCTGGCCGGCGAGGTGAAGGACATCCTTCTGCTCGACGTCACGCCCCTCTCCCTGGGTGTGGAGACCCTCGGCGGTGTGATGACCAAGATGATCACCCGCAACACCACGGTTCCCACCAAGAAGACCGAGACCTATTCCACGGCTGTGGATGGTCAGACCAACGTTGAAATCCACGTGCTCCAGGGTGAGCGCGAGATGGCGTCCGACAACAAGTCGCTCGGAACCTTCCGTCTCGATGGCATCCCTCCTGCTCCCCGTGGCGTGCCTCAGATCGAAGTGACCTTCGACATCGACGCCAACGGCATCCTCAGCGTCACCGCCAAGGACAAGGGCAGCGGCAAGGAGCAGTCGATCTCGATCACCGGTGCGTCGACCCTGTCGGATTCTGAGGTCGACAAGATGGTGAAGGACGCCGAGGCCAACGCCAGCGTTGACAAGGAGAAGCGCGAGAAGATCGACCTCAAGAACCAGGCTGAAACCCTCGTTTATCAGGCTGAAAAGCAGATGGGCGAACTGGGCGACAAGGTCGATGCTGACGCCAAGGCCAAGCTGGAGGAGAAGCGCCTCAAGCTCAAGGAAGCCACCGAGAAGGATGACTACGACGCGATGAAGACCCTGCTGGAGGAACTGCAGCAGGAGCTCTACACCGTCGGCGCTTCCGTCTATCAGCAGGAAGGGGCTGCAGCCGGTGCTGGCGCTCCCGGTGCTGATCCCGGTGCCGGTGCCGGTGGTGGTGATGCCAGCGATGACGTCATCGACGCGGAGTTCACCGAGACCAAGTGATCGGTTGATTCAGCAACGCCTCAGGGCCCTGCGGGGCCCTTTTTTTATGGCTGCTCGCGTTATTTCTGCTCGAGTGCAGTGGCGACCCATTCCGCTGTACCAGGCGTCAACAGCACGCCGTTGCGGTAGTGCCCACTGGCAAGGATTAATCCAGGCTCCAGCTCCTCCAGCAGGGGGGCCGGGCGATCCACGGGCCGGGCGCGCAGGCCACTCCAATGGTCAATCACGGTCGCTGTGCGCAGCCAGGTCGGTGCCCGCTCATTCAGGCTGCGCATCAGGGCCAGAGGGTCGTCCGCCGCGCGATCGCCCGGTTCCACGGTGGCCCCGAGCAGCAACCGCCCGGGTGCGGTGGGAATCAGGTTGAAGCCCTGATCCACCAGCACCGATGGCCAGTTGGCCCAAGTTGTTGGTCCCGTTTCCAGCTGGAGTGCAAGGGCCTGGCCCAACACCGGTGTCATCGGTCGGGCGTGACCTAGGGGTTCCAGCAAGGCGTCCGTGCTCAGGGCCGTGCAGAGCAGCACGACGTCGTGCACTGAGCTGTCTCCATCTGCTCGATGCACACGCCAGCGGTTGTCATTGCGCTCCAGACCGACCACCGCCGTGGTGTTGAGCTCCACGCTTTGCCTTGCCAGTGCCTGTCGCAGGGCCAGTTGAAGCAGCAGTGGATCGACCCGACCGTCCTGGCGCGAGTGGAGTCCACCGTGACTGGCCGTCGGCCAGACCGCTGCCAGGTCGGCGTTGGTGACGATCTGCAGGCCCAGGTCAATGCGCTGGGCGGCCAGCGACGCCATCCGCTCAGCCGCTCGTTCGTCCTCGGCGATTTGCAGCAGGCCCTGGTGGAGCTTGAGGCCTGGCTGGTGAGCCTGCAGCGTTTCGATCCACTGCGGCCATAGCTCCATGCTCCGGCGGCGCAGCCTCCAGCCTCGCCCGCTGTTGCGACGAAACACATGGCCCATCAGCACCCCGAGGGATGCCGATGTGCCATTTAGCCCTGATCCAGATTCCTGGCGAAGAACGGGCTGGTTCAGGCGCGGATCGTTGACAGAGACATCGTGCCCTCGCTGGGCCAGATGCCAGGCGGTGCCGAGGCCGATGGCCCCAGCACCAATCACTCCAATGGAGCGTCTCAGCTGAGGGCCTCAGCGGGGATCAGATCGCTGTAGGCATCAAATCCTGCAGCAACAGCGCTGTAGGACTTCTGCATGCGGCTGAAGTCCTGCAGCCGCGCCGCTTCATCCAGATCAGCCAGAGCTTCTTTCAAGGAACGGGCCACCTTGGTGGCCTCTTTGCGGTCGCTCTTGTCGAGGCGCTGATTGATGTAGAGCATTTCACGGCTCACTTCCTGCATGGGGCCATGCAGAAGGTTGCGGGTGAACACCCAGTCTTTTTGACTCACCAGCCGCGCCAGATCAGGCAGTCGGGACTTTGCCTCTTCAAAGGCTGCGGCCTGGCGACGGATCACGCCCAGATCGTCAGGACTGATGCCGGCAGCGTTTACAGCAGCCGGGGCCATCAGACCCAAGCTCAAGGCGACGCAGAGGCAGAACGCGGCAAGGCGGCTCAGAGCCTTAAGCATGGTGGTTGAAAATTGCCCTGCGACTTTAACCAGCCCCTCCTGCGCGGGAGAATTTGTTTTTCAAAGCGTTGTTGTGAGTGACGCCACGGTCATCCTTCAGATGATCTGTCCCGATCGTCCGGGCCTGGTCAGCGAATTGGCGGGTTGGGTGGCAGCCAATGGCGGAAACATTCGCCATGCCGATCACCACACCGACGCCGGAGCGGGGCTGTTCCTCAGCCGGATTGAATGGCAGCTCAAGGGATTTGGTATTCCCAGGGATGCCCTGCTCGAGGCTGCTCAGGCCTTGGGAGAGCGGCTTGGTGGGGAGGCGCAGCTCCATTTCTCAGACGCCTTGCCCCGTGTGGCGATCTTCGCCAGCAAGCAGAGCCACTGCCTGCAGGACCTGCTTTGGCGGGTTCAAAGCGGGGAGCTGCCGATGCAGGTTCCCCTGGTGATTGCCAACCATCCGGATCTGGAACCCCTCTGTGCGTCTTTCGAGGTTCCTTTTGTCTGTGTTCCCGTCAGTCGCGACACCAAGGCGGATGTAGAGCAGCGGATGCTGCAGCTGCTTGAGGAGAACGCCGTTGAACTCGCGGTGCTGGCCAAATACATGCAGGTGCTGAGCAGTGATTTCCTCCAGCGATTCCCCCAGGTGATCAACATTCACCATTCCTTTCTGCCGGCGTTCAAGGGTGCTCAGCCCTACCACCGGGCCTGGGACCGTGGGGTCAAGCTCATTGGTGCAACGGCCCACTACGTCACCGAAGATCTGGATGACGGCCCGATCATTGATCAAACCACCGTTCCCGTGAGCCACCGGGACGAGGTGGAGGATCTGATCCGTAAGGGCCGTGACACGGAACGCCTTGCCTTGGCGCGGGCCCTGCGTCTGCATCTGCGCCGTCAGGTGATGGTCTATCGGGGTCGCACGGCCGTTTTTGCATGACCTCTGATCGTGGCGGTCAGGCCTTCCGGCTCGGCCTGTTTCTGCTTCCCTCCAGTGCTCTGCTTTCGGGCATCTGTCTGTTCGTGGCCTGTGTCAGCGGCAGTCGTGGCCGGGATCGTCCTGTTTGGCAGGACCGCTGGACGCAGCCTTTTCTTGTCGCTGCCCTGCTGATGCTGGTGGGGGCCTTGGGAGCAGAAACGGGGTCTCTGGCCTGGGCTGGGTTGGGCAATTGGTTGCCACTGTTCTGGGCCTTCTGGGCTTTTCAGCCCCATCTCGCCAGCGAGAAGCAGCGCCGTCAGGCGGCCTGGATGCTGGTGGCCGGAACCTTGCCGGTGCTGCTCACCGGCCTGGGACAAATGTTTCTGGGCTGGCAGGGGCCCTGGCAACTCGGAGGCGGCGCGATCATCTGGTTCGTCGCCCCCGGTGGCCAGCCGCAGGGACGACTTTCGGCCCTGTTTGATTACGCCAACATCGCCGGTGCCTGGCTAGGGGTGGTCTGGCCGTTGATGTTGGCGGCTGTTCTGCGTCCGGATGGTTGGTGGCGGCGTGGAGCTGCTCTGATGCTCACGCTTTCAACGGTTCTGGCTGTTGTGCTCACCCAGTCGCGCAATGCCATGGGAGCCCTGGCCTTGGCGGTTCCCTTTGTTCTGGGACCGATGCAGTGGTTCTGGTTACTCCCCCTGCTGTTGTTGTTGGCCTCGCCGTTGCTGTTGGTGGTGTTGCCCGGTGTTCCTCCTGGATGGCGCCAACTGGCGATGGCGCTGGTGCCTGAGCCGATCCTTGATCGGCTCCTGGAGCGGGGAGGGCCCACTGCCTGGAAACACACCCGTCTGGGGCAGTGGGGGTATGCCTTGCAGTTGATTGCGGCCCGTCCCTGGCTCGGCTGGGGGGCAGCCGCCTTCAGCGTGCTGTACCCGATTTATGCGGCCAAGCGTTGGCACGGCCA
>JADHMX010000012.1 GCA_016779825.1 Synechococcus sp. BS301-5m-G53
CGGTGGAGCGGGAGTTGTCGCGCCTGATGAACCGCCCGATCCGCCATCACATCCTGGTGCGTCTGGATGCGATCGAAACCCTGGCCAACCTGGTGGGGGGCATCGAAGTGAATGTGCCCAAACGGCTGTATTACGTCGACCGCAGCCAGAACCTGGTGATCGATTTGCAGCCGGGACCTCAGCTGTTGAAGGGCAAGGATCTGGAGGGTTTTCTGCGTTGGCGCAACGACGGCCGCGGCGATTTCGGCCGGCTGGAACGGCAGCAGCTGGCCTTGAAGGGTCTGTTTGATCGGATGAAACAACCGCAGAATCTGATTCGCCTGCCGGCCTTGATTACCGCTGCGGGCCAGGCCTTGGAGACGGATCTTGGGCCGATGGAACTGGGCGGATTGATCACCGCCATGGGCACCACCGACCTCAATGCCTCCAGTCTGAAGGCGGTGCCGTTCAACGCCGATGGCATCAGCTATCTGGATACGGAGTGGCCCGCCAAGTCGAGTAGTGGGGCTGATGCGAGTGAGGCCAGCAGCCAGCGCTTCCGCTTCCTGTTCTGATCAGATCAGCAGGGTCAGTGAGTGCACCACCCGTCCGCAGAGGTCTCCAACCTTGGCCCAGCGGTCTTCGTTGACGCTGGTGGCCAGGGTGTAGAGGCGCCCTCGGTCCACCACTACTGTCGCCAGCTCGTGGCGGTCGCGGTCTTCCAGGTGCACGGCGTATTCGAGGTCGTAGAAGGTGTGGCCATTCACCTCGCGCTCCTTCGCTTCCACCAGCTCAGCTGTGCGGCCGCTGCCGGCGGTGGCGATCACCTCACGGCGCAGCCGCTCTCCCACGGCGACGGCGCTGCCCAGTTCACTCAGCTCGTTGTCTTCGCTCACCTTGTTGATCATCAGGCTCACGGTTTCATCGCTGTGGATCAGGTCGTGAAACACCACCCGGGGGCCGTTGCTCACCTGCACCTCGGTCCAACCGGTGGGATAGAGGAAGGCGAAACGGCCATCCGGGCTTTGGTACGACTGCAGCCCGGCCGTTGGTCCCGCTGCGCAGGCTCCAAGCACCAGTGCCAGGACGCTGCAAACGATCACGCGACTCAGAGATTGGAGGAGCTGCATCAGCGGGGCGATCAATCCACGGGCCATTCTGCCGTCGTGCCCTGATGGCCGTGACCACTGTTGCGGCAGATGATCTCCGCAACTCCTACATTTCCAGCATTGGCGGCAGACCACTGAGCGGCTTCACCAAACCGTTGGCCCGGCTGATTGATCAGTTCGAGCGTCTGCCCGGCATCGGCCCGCGCACGGCTCAGCGGCTTGCCTTGCATCTACTGAATCAACCGGAGGAGCAGATCCATCAGTTCGCTGATGCCCTGTTGGCGGCCCGCACCCAGGTGGGCCAGTGCCAAATCTGCTTTCACCTCTCCGCGGATCCCGAGTGCGAGATCTGCCGGAACCCCGAGCGCCACAACGGCGTGATCTGCGTGGTGGCTGATTCCCGGGATCTGCTGGCCCTCGAGCGCACCCGTGAATTCAAGGGGCGCTACCACGTGCTTGGGGGCCTGATTTCGCCCATGGACGGGATTGGTCCGGAGCTGCTGCACGTCACCGAACTGGTGCAGCGGATCACCAATGAGGAGGTCAGTGAGGTGATTCTGGCTCTCACCCCCAGCGTGGAGGGGGACACCACCAGCTTGTATCTGGGGCGGCTGCTCAAGCCCTTCTGTTCGGTGAGCCGGATCGCCTACGGCTTGCCGATGGGCAGTGAACTGGAATACGCCGATGAGGTCACCCTGAGCAGGGCCTTGGAAGGGCGCCGGCCGATATGAGCAAGTACAGCGCGATCCCTCCCGCCGAGCGATTGCCGGAATGGCTGCGGCGGCCGATTGGCAACGCCTCCGAGTTGGAGCGGGTGCAGGGGCTGGTGAAACAGAACCGCCTGCACACCATCTGCGAGGAGGGGCGTTGCCCCAACCGCGGCGAGTGCTACGCCGCCGGAACGGCGACGTTCCTCTTGGGTGGATCGATCTGCACACGCAGTTGTGCCTTCTGCCAGGTGGACAAGGGCCAGGCCCCAATGCCGGTGGATGCTGCGGAAGCCGAACGGGTGGCCGATGCGGTGGAGGCGATGCAACTCCGCTACGTGGTGCTCACGGCGGTGGCCCGTGACGATCTCGCCGACCACGGTGCCAACCTGTTCACCAGCACGATGGCGGCGATCCGGGCCCGCAATCCGCTGATCGCCCTTGAGGTGCTCACCCCCGATTTCTGGGGGGGCGTGGCGGATCACGGTCAGGCCTTGAAGGCCCAACGGGAGCGGCTGGCCACGGTGCTTGAGGCCCAACCGGTGTGCTTCAACCACAACCTGGAAACGGTGCAGCGGTTGCAGGGGGAGGTGCGCCGCGGTGCCACCTATGAACGATCGCTCGGTTTATTGGCGGCGGCCCGGGAGCTGGCGCCTGTGATCCCGACAAAAAGTGGCCTGATGCTCGGCTTGGGGGAGACCCGTGAGGAGGTGATCGGCACCCTCAAGGATCTCCGGGCCGTGGATTGCCAACGCATCACCCTGGGGCAGTACCTGCGTCCCTCGCTGGAGCACATTCCCGTGGCCCGCTACTGGACGCCGCAGGAGTTTGATGAGCTGGCGGATGTGGCCCGTGAGCTGGGGTTTGCCCAGGTGCGCAGTGGCCCGTTGGTGCGCAGCAGCTATCACGCCGCCGACTGACGCCAGCCCCGCAGACTGCGGTCCAGCACGGTGGCCACCTCACCGCTCATCAGGGCCCCGGCGCCGCCCCAGACCATGCGCAGGGGGAGATCCCAGAGCGCCGCTTCCACCTCGCGCATCGTGCTGAAGCCGCGTTGGTGGAAGTAGCGGACAAGTCGGCGGTGTTGCCGCTCGTCGTCGCGGATGGCCAGCAACCTGGCCCTTGCACAAGGCGTGGCCTCCTGGGCCCAGGCCATGGTGGCCGCCCAGATCAGATCACCCACACCCGCCGGTGCCTTCGGCATCACCCGCATCGTGTCGAGCTGCAGGCCTGTGGCGGCGGGATAGGCCCATCCCTTCATTTCACCCAACAGCAGCAGGCTGCCGCTGGCGGCTTGCCGGGCCACCACCAACCGCAGGCTCCACAGCCCCAGCGGGCGGCCCACCTGCAACCGCAGCAGCAGTTCCCGTTCGCGGGCCTCGGCTTCCAATTGCTCAAGCATGGATCGGGATCTGGCCGTGGTCATGGACGTCCAGTCATGCTGACGTGGGCATGGTGTCGACCGAGCGCACTGCGTCGAGGCGCAATGGTCCGTAGAGATGGGGGAACAGTTCGCCGGTGGGGATGGCATCGGCCCGCAGGGGGGCGTTCAGGGCGGCGGGATCAATCTCCAGCAGCAGCACATCGCCGGCATCGGCATAAAAGCGCTCAAAGGTTGCGTTCACCTGCTCCTGCCAGGAGCAGTGAATGAAGCCCACCTGCTCCAGCGTCATCCCCCGGGTGGAGATGCGGTAGCTGCCGCTGGCCTGGGCGGCCTGCCAGTCGGTCTTGAGGGCCAGGTGAAACAGCGGTTGATCCAGGGGCACCGCGATGGCATCGGCGGGGAAGTGGTGTTGCTGCCCCCCGGCACACCAGGGGTCGGCCCGCTGCATCAGCCGTTCGAAGCGGGGATCCTCGAGGAAGCGATGGAGCCACTGGCGCAGGGCCTCCAGGGCGTTGTCGTTGTCGAATGCTTCCGGGTCGGCGATGCGCCACTGCCGCACGAACGGCCACAGGGCGGCATCCGCCAGTGAGCAGCGCTCGCCCAGCAGCCAGCCCCGCTCAGCGATCCTCTGGTTCCAGCGGTGCAGGATCGCCAGCCCTGCGGCGCGCTGCTCGTCCTTGTTGGTGCCGGGGTAGCGGTCGGTGTACTTGAACCGGTCCAGATGGTGCTTGAAAGCGCCGTCGTTCTGCTCGATCAGTGCTGAGGCATCGCCCGCTTCCTGCAGCCCGCGGGGGTCCGCCTGATCAAGGGCCCAGTGCATGACAGTCAGGCTTTCCTCGATCACTGCCCCGTCCGGCAGCACCAACACGGGCACCGTGCCCTTGGGGGAGACCGCCAACATCTCAGCCGGTTTGGCCTTCAGCGCGATCTCCCGCCACTGCACGAGAAGTCCGGCCTCCAGCAGGGCCCAGCGGGCGCGCATGGCGTAGGGGCAGCGACGAAAGCTGTAAAGGATCGGCAGCACGGCATCGGGTGGTCCCTGGCAGGGATTGTCCGATGCGGTCTGAATCCCTCAGGCCTGCTGCTGATCGATCTGACGTTGTTCCATCTGACGCTGCCGCATGGCGAAGCGTTCCCGGTCGGCATCGGTGAAGCGATCCACGCAGTGCACGCACTGCACGCCCTTGATGTAGCTCAGTAGTTCGCGTTGCTGGGCTGACACCGGCAGGCCGCAGGCGTGGCAAAGGCTGTGCTCGCCGGGTTCCAGCCGGTGGTTCAACGCCACCCGTTGATCAAAAACAAAGCACTCGCCTTGCCAGCGGCTCTCGGCTTCCGGCACCTGCTCGAGGTACTTGAGGATGCCGCCGCGCAGGTGGTGCACCTCCCCGAAGCCCTGTTGCTGCAGGTAGCTGCTGGCTTTCTCGCAGCGGATCCCGCCGGTGCAGAACATGGCGATGCGCTTGCTGCCCTTCTGTTCCATCAGGGGCCGCAGCGTTGTTTTCGCCCACTGCGGAAAGTCGCGGAAGCTTTCGGTGCCCGGGTCAATGGCCCCCTCGAACGTGCCGATCGCTGTTTCGTAGCTGTTGCGGGTGTCGATCACCAGCGTGTCGGGATCATCCACCAGCGCATTCCAGTCGTCCGGGTCCACGTAGGTGCCCACGCTGGCGCTGGGGTCCACGCTGTTCACGCCAATGGTCACGATCTCTTTTTTGCGCCGGGCTTTGAAGCGGCGGAACACCGGTTTGTCGGCCCAGCTGCGCTTCACCTCGAGCCGCGCGTAGTGGTCGTTGCCGAGCACAAGGGAAGCGCGCAGATGATTCAGCACGGCTTCAACGCCTGGTTCCGGTCCACTGATCGTGCCGTTCACCCCTTCATGGGCCACCAACACCGAGCCGAGCACGCTGCCCTCGCGAGCAAGGGTCGGCAAGCTGCTCAGCAAGGTCTCCCGATGCTCTTCATCCAGGGGCGTGAAGGCATAGAACGCCGCCACCAGGAGTCGGCTGTCTTTCGCCAGCACCGGCTCCAGGTTGCACGGGTCCACGCTGTTACGGGTTCAACAGTCCTCCAGCCTGCATCAGGCCGGGTCGTGCCACTGCGGCGTGGTCTTCAGGCTTTCCTGTTGATCCGCACCGAAGCAGGCTTCAGGGGACAGGCCAGGGCATGGAAGGGCTTGTGTCCCCCTTCAAAGATCAGACTGCCCATGGGTTGAGCGTTGGCGATGTCGATCTTCATGGCTGAGCCTCGGACCCATTTGGTGTAGCTCAACAGGTGTGACGCCAACAATGAGTCTTTTGTGCAGTGTTCCCGGTCGCTGACAGATCCTGGCCACTGACAGATCCTGGTCGCCGATAGGCCGTGGCTCCTCAGGATGGTTGCTAGGGAGATCTACTGATCCCGCTGGGACGGTGTTTTTCGATACGGCCGTTTGCTGTTGCCAATGCCATGAAAGAAGAGTGCTTCGCTTCTCCATGGCACTCGCTTTGATCGCCGTTGTCTTCACAGCAACAGCCATTGGCACGGTCTTTCACGACAAGTACTAACTGACGTTCGCGATGGAACTTGTTGTCCTGACGCTGATCATCACGGCAACCCTGATCAAGGAGTTGTCGATCAGATCTCAATAGCGGTGATGGTTGTGACGCTGCCGGTCATCTTTGATGGCCTCAAGGATCACTGACAGAACAAAGAGTCCCAACAGTGATGGAAGGAGGATGGGATCAATCACGGCGCCTCATCGAAGGGCTGTTTCCGGTTTAGCTCTGCACTGATCCAGCCCTTGTGCCAGCAGAAGGATCGTTACATGGGGAGCCGCCCATGGCCTGTGGGTTGATCTTGATGCCTCCCTCATTGGGAGGAGATCAGCGGAGTGCGCCATCACTCAGTTGAGGGAGGTGGTTTCAAGCTTGTGCTTCCAGACCATCTGCAGATGCGATTAACCCCTTCATGGTTGTTGTCTTGGCGGCAATTCTCATTGGCATCTATGCCAATGCTTTCCGGATCATTCATACCGACGATGCATGAATTTCCATCCTTCACTTCCGCATAAAAATCAATTGGTGGAGCTCTGGGAACAGTCCTGGGGATCGATGCAGGACCCTGTCACCGCCCCTCAGGAGATCCATCGCAAGGTGCTGCTGAGGCAAATGGGACCAGGCTCGAAGGCCCGCCGATGAATCGAGCCACTGCAAGGGCCGGTGTTCGATGCACTTGGTTTGTGCCTTTGGATGGTGCCGAAGGTTAAGTACCTATAGCCACCGGCCAGGAATCTGGCCTAAAGAACTTTCATCTTCAAAGGAGGATGAGCATGCGAGGTTTTCTTTTTTGGTTTGGTGATGCATTTGCCCATGCCATGGGTGCGCTGAACTGGGAGGACAAGAAAACAGTTCCCCCTGCCATCGGAATGCAGCCTTACACCGGTTTTCCTTACAAAAGAGGGCATGGTTATTGAGCAGCGTGGTTGATGTAGCGCGGGTCATGATCAACCTGGATTGATTTGGCCAAAGCTCGCGGGTCACCTCATGCTTGTGAGGTGACTTTTTGCTTTTTTTTGTTGGGGTTAAATGCCTATTGTTTTTGTGGCGGAGAGGAGTAGACCGAAATCAGCAGCAAGGAAGGCAATGATTACGATCTGCTCTGGTTTTTTCGACACTTGTATTCCTCTCGGTTTGATCGATAAAACACAGTCCGAACAGGCTCCCGAGTCTCGACAAGCCATCCAGTCCCAGCATGATCTGTATTGGGACGAGCGATGCGATGCATCACCAACTGCGCCCGGATGCAAAATTTATGATGCCTAAAATCAATGACACATTCTGAAGATCATTCCACGGCCTTATTGGAGGACGTTGTTGCGGAAGATTTGTCGCGACAAATCGATGACATTGCTGAGACTCTCCAGCGGGAAGGTTGGCCGATGCCCTTGGTTAAACGATTCATGCACAAAGCTGTCGAGAATCTGCCCGAATAACGACCATCTCCTGCCGACGGGGCTCATGATCACTTTGATCTGAGGCAGAGTTGTTTCGCTAGCGGGGCGTACAGCTGGCGGGAGCAGCTGCGGCCTCCTGCCAGTTGGCCGTCACCCCCGCATCGGCGAGCAGTTGGCGGTCAGCCTCCACATCCGGGTTGCCGGTGGTGAGCAGAACGTCGCCGTAGAAGATCGAATCAGCACCGGCTTGGAGGCAGAGGATCTGCGCTTCCCGGCTCATCGATTCACGGCCGGCGCTCAACCTCACCCGGGCGTGGGGCATCAGGATCCTCGCGGTCGCCACCATCCGTACCAGCTCCAAGGCTTCAAAGGGAGCTTGCTCTTCCAAGGGGGTGCCTTCCACCGCCACCAGCCCATTCACCGGAACGCTTTCGGGGTGGGGGTTCATGCTGGCCAGCACCTGCAGCATCGAGGCGCGGTCCCGCAGGGTTTCGCCCATGCCGATGATGCCGCCGCAGCAGAGGGTGACTCCTGCATTGCGCACCCGTTGCAGGGTTTCCAACCGCTCTTGATAGGTGCGCGTGGAGATGATCTGGTCGTAGTGCTCAGGACTGGTGTCGAGGTTGTGGTTGTAGGCCGTGAGGCCGGCTTCCGCCAACCGTTCCGCCTGTTGGTCGGTGAGCATTCCTGCGGTCACGCAGGCCTCCATCCCCATGCCGCGCACCCCGCGCACCATCTCGAGCATCGCCTCAAAGGGAGCCCCATCGCGGATCTCGCGCCAGGCCCAGCCCATGCAGAAGCGGTCAGCACCGGCCTCCTTGGCGGCTCGGGCACGCTGAAGCACGGGTTCCACTTGCATCTGGGCCTCAAAGGCCGTGATGTCACTGCTGTTGTGGATCGACTGCGAGCAGTAGGCACAGTCTTCTTCGCAGCCCCCTGTTTTGACGCTCAGCAGCGAAGCCAGCTGCACCCGGTAGCCCGGGTTGGCTTGCCGATGCACGGTTTGTGCCTGCCAAAGCAGCTCCATCAAGGGGAGTTCCAGCAGGGTCTGGATCTCCTCGGTGGTCCAGTCGTGGCGGATGCTGAGCGTCATGAGCTGATCGGATCGAGACCGCCGAAGCGGCGGTGGCGGTGTTGGAAATCGAGCAGGGCGGTTGTCAATGCCTCGGCATTGAAGTCGGGCCAGAGCACATCGGTGACATGAATTTCGGCGTAGGCCAGCTGCCACAGCAGGAAATTGCTGATGCGGTGTTCCCCGCTGGTGCGGATCAACAGATCGGGATCCTGTTCGCCGGCGGTGAACAATTCGGCGGCGATGCTGTTCTCGTCGATGCTGTCAGGATCTAGCTCTCCAGCAGCAGCACGTCGGGCCAGATGCTGCGCGGCTTGCACCAGCTCCCGCCGTCCGCCGTAGTTCGTGCACACGTTGAAGTGAATGCCGCTGTTCGCTGCCGTACGGGCCGTGGCGTCGCCGATCAGGTTCTGCAGTTTTTGGGGCAGGACCTCCAGATCGCCAAGAAAGCGAATCCGCACCTGTTCGGCTTCAAGAGCCTTGAGCTCGGCCTGCAGCACCCGCTCGAACAGGGTCATCAGGAAATTCACCTCCTCCCCCGGACGCGACCAGTTCTCCGTGGAGAAGGCGTAGGCCGTCAAGGCTTGGATCCCCCAGTCGCTGCAGAGCCGCAGGGTGGATTTCAGTGCTTCGACACCAGCACGATGTCCCATCACCCGAGGCAGCCCGCGGGATTTTGCCCAGCGACCGTTGCCATCCATGATCAGGGCCACGTGCTGCGGGAGTCGGCCAGGGTCGAGGTCCGCAGGCAGAACCGAACGATCGGTCGTGTCAGTGCTGGTGGCCGGAGGGCGGCTCAAGACAGCGATTCGGGCGGAGCGTTACCCACCGTACGTCGTGCCGGCGGCATTGATTCAGCGGTGCTGAACAGCTCCTGAAGCAGTTCCTGGAGACGGGAACTGGTGATCGGCCGTTCCAGCTTGCCCTGGTTGGCCAGGGACAGGGTTCCTGTTTCTTCCGACACAACGATGCAGATGCAGCGGTCGAAGCGTTCGGTGATGCCGAGTGCCGCCAGATGGCGTGTGCCGAAACGACTCACGCTGTGCCGGGAGAGCGGAAGAATCACTCCCGCCGATTCGATTCGATTGCCCCGCACCAGCACGGCACCGTCGTGGAGGGGGGTGTCGGCGGCAAACAGGTTGAGCATCAACTCCCGGCTCAGCACAGCTCCAATGGGGACGCCGGGGTTGAGAAAATCCTCGGGTCTGAGATCACTTCCCAGGTCCACAACAATCAAGGCGCCACGCCGCAGCTGAGACAGACGGCCGGCGGCATCCGTGATCTGGCTGACGGTGCCGGCGGAGGCACGGAATTCCTTCTGTGGATTGCCCAGCAGCACGGCCAGGCGTCCGGTCCCCAGCAGCTCCATCAAGCGACGCAGCTCTCCCTGCCAAAGGATGGCCAGCGACAGCGAACAGGCCATCACAAGCGCGTCCACCAGTTTTGTGGTGAGGGGCAGGTTGGCGAAGCGCTGGACAAACCAGGCCATGGCCACCAGGAACAGCCACCCCCTCAGCAGCCAGAGGGTGCGCTGTTCATTGACGCGAGAGAAGAGAAGAAAACCGATGGAAGAGGCAAAGAGAACGTCGAGCACCAGGCGCGGATCCACCACCGCCAACACGTTCACTTCGCCCTTCGCACCACTGGCTTCAACGTAACGCGTTGAATCGTTCTGGCAAAACGTCGTAGCGCAGCAGGTCATCCGGCTGCTCTCGCTTCTGCACCAACTCCGCCGACCCGTCGTGCACCAGAACGGCTGCTGGCCTCGGGATCCGGTTGTAGTTCGAACTCATCGAGGCGTTGTAGGCACCTGTCGCAAACACGGCGACGACGTCACCGCTCTCGGTGGTGGGCAGGGGCAGATCCTTCAGCAGCACATCGCCTGATTCGCAGTGCTTGCCCACAAGATTCACGCTTTCGTCAGGCTTGGCCAGGGGGCGATCGGCCAGGCAGCAGGTGTAGAGCGACTGGTAGGTGATCGGGCGTGGGTTGTCACTCATGCCACCGTCGATGGCCACGTAGGTGCGCACGTTGGGGATTGTTTTGCGCGAGCCCACCGTGTAGAGGGTCACGCCGGCGGTCGCCACCAGGGACCGGCCTGGTTCGCACATCAACCGTGGCAGCTCGAGGCCTCGTTCGCGGCAGGCGCTGGTGACGGCCTCGGCCACCACCTGGATCCACTGCTCAATGCTCGGCGGGTCGTCGGACTCCACATAGCGGATGCCCAGGCCGCCTCCCACGTTGAGGTCGGTGACCGGATGGCCCAGGTCGCGGGCCAGCTTCAGCTTGTCGGCCATCACCGCCGCCAGATCCCGGTGGGGCTCGAGTTCAAAAATCTGGGATCCGATGTGGGCGTGCAGGCCGGTGAGTTGGGCCCAGGGCTGTCCCAAAAGGCTGCGCAGCACGGGCTCCACCTGATCGGGATCAAAGCCGAACTTGCTGTCGAGGTGTCCTGTGCGGATGTATTCGTGCGTGTGGCATTCGATGCCGGGGGTGAAGCGCAGCATCAGGCGTGCCGGTTCGGCTCCAGCGGGCACCAGTTCGGCCAGGCGATCGAGATCGTGCTGGTTGTCCACCACGATCGTCACCTTGTTGCTGTACGCGAGCAGCAGTTCCTCGTCGGATTTGTTGTTGCCATGCAGCACCATCCGCTCCCCAGGCATGCCCCCGCGAAGGGCCGTCAGCAGTTCACCAGCGGAGACGGCATCAAGACCCATGCCCTCTGAGGCCGCCAGGCTGCTCATCACCAGGGAGCTGTTGGCCTTCGAGGCGTAGATCGGCAGTGATGGCCCGGCGTAATGCTTCTCCAGCGCCTGGCGATAGGCCCGGCAGGTGGCCCGCACCGTGGCTTCGTCCAGCACATACAACGGTGTGCCATAGCGCTCCGCCAGGTCGCTGAGACGGCAACCGCCAATCATCAGACGGTCTGTGCCGTCGAGCTCTGTGGTGATCGGGGTCAGGTTGCGATTGGGGCTCTCCGCATCCCGGTTGGCCTCGAAGGGCCGTTGACTGGTGATGGTTTGGGTCACGGAGTGGCGGCGTCGAAGGGCAATCTAAGAATCGACCCTGCCGGGGGCGAACCGATCCCGCAGATCCTGCGTCTTGACCCGTCTTGGCAGCAGGCCTGTGTCGATCTGGATCGACGCGCTCTTGAAGGCCTCTGGTCTGCAGAGCAATGGCGGCGTGAACTGGACGACCCCAGGCGCCTCTGCATCGGTCTTGTCGCGTTCGAAACCCTGCTGGGGCTGGCCTGCGGCTGGCTGGTGGCGGATGAGTTGCACATCACCGCCGTGGCTGTGGATCCAGAACGGCGTCGCGGCGGCCATGGAGGTTTGCTTTTGCAAGCACTGTTGCAACGGGCACGACAGCTCGGTGCCGTGCACGCCACTCTCGAGGTGGCCAGCGACAACGTTGCCGCCCTGGCGCTTTATGCCAGGGCTGGTTTCCGCACCGCAGGCACCCGTTCCGGGTACTACTCCGATGGTCGCGATGCCCTCATTCAGTGGTGTCGCATCCCACCGCCGCCGCCGCCAATGTCGGCGGCTTGAAGTTGTTCGGTTTCCCGTCCCTGGGAGACAAAAAAAGCGGTGAATCTTGTGGGATTCATTGTTATTTTTTGTGCGCTTCAGGCCAGTCTCAGACTGGAAAGTGACCGTACAGACCGAACACTCGCAGCAGTCCCTCAACCCTGATAGCTTGGTCACATCACTGCATTGGCCCAGCGATGTTCGAACGCTTCACAGAGAAGGCCATCAAGGTGATCATGCTGGCCCAGGAAGAGGCCCGCAGGCTTGGTCACAACTTCGTTGGTACCGAACAAATTCTCCTTGGCCTGATTGGCGAAGGCACTGGCGTGGCCGCAAAGGTCCTGAAGTCGATGGGGGTCAACCTCAAGGATGCCCGGGTTGAGGTTGAAAAAATCATCGGGCGTGGCTCCGGCTTCGTTGCCGTCGAGATCCCCTTCACCCCCCGCGCCAAGCGTGTACTGGAGCTCTCCCTGGAAGAGGCACGTCAGCTTGGTCACAATTACATCGGTACCGAGCACCTTCTCCTTGGCCTGATCCGGGAAGGCGAAGGTGTTGCGGCTCGTGTTCTGGAGAACCTCGGGGTCGACCTGGCCAAGGTGCGCACCCAAGTGATCCGCATGTTGGGTGAAACCGCTGAAGTGTCTGCCGGTGGTGGCGGCGGCGGCGGTGGAAAGGGTTCCACCAAGACCCCCACCCTCGACGAGTTCGGTAGCAACCTCACCCAGCTCGCCACCGAAGCGAAGCTTGATCCGGTTGTGGGCCGCCAGAACGAAATTGATCGTGTCATCCAGATCCTTGGACGCCGCACCAAAAACAATCCTGTTCTGATTGGTGAGCCTGGCGTTGGCAAAACCGCCATCGCCGAGGGCCTGGCCCAGCGGATTCAGCAGGGCGACATTCCCGACATCCTCGAAGACAAGCGCGTTCTCACCCTTGATATCGGCTTGCTTGTTGCCGGTACCAAGTACCGCGGTGAATTTGAAGAGCGCCTCAAGAAGATTATGGAGGAGATCAAGTCGGCCGGGAATGTGATCCTCGTGATCGACGAGGTGCACACCCTGATTGGTGCCGGTGCCGCCGAGGGGGCGATCGACGCTGCCAACATCCTCAAGCCGGCTCTGGCTCGGGGTGAACTGCAGTGCATCGGCGCCACCACCCTGGATGAGTACCGCAAGCACATCGAACGCGATGCAGCTCTGGAACGTCGTTTCCAGCCGGTGACTGTCGGCGAGCCGTCCATCGACGACACCATCGAAATCCTGCGCGGACTTCGGGAGCGCTACGAACAGCATCACCGCCTCAAGATCACCGACGAGGCTCTTGTGGCTGCTGCAACCCTCGGCGATCGCTACATCTCCGATCGCTTCCTGCCCGACAAGGCCATCGACCTGATCGATGAAGCCGGTTCGCGGGTGCGTCTGCTCAATTCGAAGCTGCCTCCCGCCGCCAAGGAAGTCGACAAAGAGCTTCGTTCCGTCCAGAAGGACAAGGAAGACGCCGTTCGCGATCAGGACTTCACCAAAGCCGGTGAGCTGCGCGAGAAGGAAGTGGAGCTGCGCGAGCAGATCCGTTCTCTGCTCCAGGCCAACAAGGACGAGGTCAAATCCGATGCAACCTCTGAATCGGGTGAAGCGGCAGCCACCGAAGCGGTCGCTTCAGACAGCTCCCCGATGGTGAACGAGGAGGACATTGCCCAGATCGTCGCCTCCTGGACCGGGGTTCCGGTGCAGAAGCTCACCGAGAGCGAGTCGGTCAAGCTGCTCAATATGGAGGAAACCCTCCACAAGCGTCTTATTGGTCAGGACGAAGCCGTTAAGGCGGTGTCCAAGGCCATTCGCCGGGCTCGGGTTGGCTTGAAGAACCCCAATCGCCCAATCGCCAGTTTCATTTTCTCCGGCCCCACCGGTGTCGGTAAGACCGAGCTCACCAAAGCACTGGCCACCTATTTCTTCGGCAGCGAGGAGGCGATGATCCGCCTCGACATGTCGGAGTTCATGGAGCGCCACACGGTCAGCAAGCTGATCGGTTCACCTCCGGGTTACGTGGGCTTCAACGAAGGCGGTCAGCTCACTGAGGCGGTGCGTCGCCGGCCTTACACCGTGGTGCTCTTTGACGAAATCGAAAAAGCGCACCCCGATGTGTTCAACCTGCTGCTGCAACTCCTGGAAGACGGTCGCCTGACCGATTCCAAGGGCCGCACGGTCGACTTCAAGAACACCCTGATCATCATGACCTCGAACATCGGTTCGAAGGTGATCGAGAAGGGTGGCGGCGGCCTCGGCTTCGAGTTCTCCGGTGAAAGCGCTGAAGAGTCTCAGTACACCAGGATTCGTTCCCTGGTGAATGAGGAGCTCAAGCAGTACTTCCGCCCTGAATTCCTCAACCGTCTCGACGAAATCATTGTCTTCCGTCAGCTCAACCGCGACGAAGTCAAAGAGATCGCCGAAATCATGCTCAAGGAGGTCTTTGGCCGCATGGGCGACAAGGGCATCACCCTCACCGTGTCCGATGCCTTCAAGGAGCGCTTGGTGGAGGAGGGTTACAACCCCGCCTACGGCGCACGTCCGCTGCGTCGTGCCGTGATGCGTCTTCTCGAGGATTCCCTCGCTGAGGAGGTGCTGTCGGGTCGAATCAAGGACGGTGACCATGCCGAAGTTGATGTCGACGAGAACAAGAAGGTGGTGGTTCGCCACAAAGGCCAGGTCGACTCGGCACCGCAACTCGCTGGTGCAACCGTCTGATGGTTCGATCCATCTCGGCTCATGCCATTGCCCCCGCCAAGGTGTTGCGGGGGGATGGGGCCTGGGATGAAGCTCTGCTTCAGATCAACTCCCTCTGTTCTCGACCACTGGTGCTGGGTCGCAGTTCTTCCACAGCGGAGCTGCGGCAGAGCTTGGTCGCGGATCTGCAAGCCCAGGGGCTCAATCCTCTCCAGGCTCAGCTTCAGTTCGACTGCTGTGAGCAGGATCTCCAGAGAGTGGCTTCGGAAGCCCAGGGTTGTGACGCTGTTCTGGCGGCAGGGGGCGGAAAAGTTCTCGACTCCGGCAAGTTGCTGGCCCACCGCCTCTCTCTTCCCTGCATCACCGTTCCGCTGAGTGCCTCCACCTGTGCTGGCTGGACGGCTCTGGCCAACATCTATTCATCGAAAGGGGCGTTCGAGGGTGACGTAGCCCTGGATCGCTGCCCTGATCTTCTTGTGTTTGATCACGGCTTGGTGCGCCAAGCCCCGTCCCGCACTCTCGCCAGTGGCGTCGCTGATGCCTTGGCCAAGTGGTACGAGGCCTCGGTGAGCAGTGGCGACAGCAGTGACGGTCTGGTGCAGCAGGCCGTGCAGATGGCCCGTGTGCTGCGGGATCAACTGCTGATCGACAGCCTTTCGGCGTTGGAGGATCCAGCCAGTGCAGCCTGGGTGCGCACCGCCGAAGCCTGTGCCCTCACCGCTGGGGTGATGGGGGGTCTTGGCGGTGCCCGTTGCCGCACCGTCGCAGCCCATGCCGTCCACAACGGCCTCACCCAATTGGAGGCCTGTCACCACGTTCTTCATGGCGAGAAGGTGGGGTTTGGAATCCTGGTGCAGCTTCGCTTGGAGGAACGCCTGGGAGGTAACCGGCTCGCAGGCCAGGCGCACCGCCAGCTGCTGCCGCTGTTGCGGCAGCTGGGTTTGCCCGTCAGCCTGGATGATCTGGGTCTGGCCCAGGTCAGCCTCAGCGAGTTGCAGGAGGTGTGTCGCTTCGCCTGCCGTGAGGGTTCCGATCTGCATCATCTGCCTTTCGCTGTGACGCCTGGTGCTTTGCTGGAAGCCCTTGTGGGTGCCGCTGAACTCAGCCCCATCCACCCTTGAAGACGCTTCTGGATCAATTGCGGCCGGCTCTGCTTGACCCGCAGGCCGAGTCATTGGCCGCCCAGGTGCAGTGGTGGGATTTGCCCGGCCTGGGTCTTGAGGATCCCTTCCCCGTGGCAGTTCTGGGTCAAGGATCTCCACTGCTGCTGCTGCATGGTTTCGACAGCAGTTTCCTGGAATACCGACGCCTGGCTCCCCTGCTGGCCAATCGGTTTCAGCTGTTCATCCCCGATCTGTTCGGTTTTGGTTTCTCCCCGCGTCCCTCGGGGATGGCCTACGGACCGGATGCTGTGTTGCGTCATCTGGATGCCCTGCTCGAGCGGATCCCCTCGAACGCTCCTGTGGGATTGATCGGTGCCTCGATGGGGGGCTCTGTGGCGGTGGAGTTGGCCCGGCGTCACCCCCAGCGGGTGGGTTCTCTGGTGCTGCTGGCTCCTGCCGGTCTCACGGGGCGTCCGATGCCCGTACCTCCGCTTCTGGATCGTTTTGGTGCCTGGTTTTTGGGCCGTCCGGGGGTGCGTCGGGGCTTGTGTCGCCAGGCTTTTGCCGACCCCGATGCGGATGTGGGAGCGCCGGAAGAGCAGATCGCCTCGTTGCACTTGCAGTGTCCCGGCTGGGCTGAGGCCTTGGCTGCCTTTGCCCGCAGTGGGGGGTTCGCTGGCTGTGGTGACCCCCTTCCATCCCAATCACTGCATGTGATCTGGGGTGCCAATGACCGCATTCTGCGCGCTCCGCAGAAACAGGCGCTGCAGGCCTTGCTGGATCAACCGGTGGAGACCTTTCCTTCCTGCGGACATCTTCCCCACATCGATCAGCCCGATCGGGTGGCTGAACGTTGTCATGCGCTGCTGACCGATGGCTGATCCCCTTCTCAATGTGCTGGCTGGAGCGCTTCGCCTCTGGATTCGCAGCCAATGCGACAGCCTCGGCAGCCTCGAACTCCAGCTGATCGGGTCCAGCTGGTCCTTATTGCGAGGACGTCTGGACGGCGTGTCCCTGAAGGCTCGGGACGTGTGTTTTCAGGGGTTGCCACTGCAAAGCGTGGACCTGTCCAGCGGTGCGATTGCGGTGGACATGAAGCTTCTGAGTCCAGGTCAGATGCTGGCGTTGCAGCAGCCGTTCCAGGTGGAGGGGGAGGTGAGCTTCAACGGCCGTCAGCTCAACAGCGCCTTGCTGGCCGAACCCTGGCGCTGGCTCGGGGACTGGATGGCCGAGCAGCTGATGGGTCTCACCCCATTGGGGGCCCTGCGCATTGACATGGATCTTCTCGAGTTGCAGGTGCCTGTCGCTGCCCATAAAGATCCCGCCCGCCGTCGCTTCCGTCTTCATGCTGAGCAAGGAACCTTGTGTTTTCGGCCGGAAACTGCCGATGAACCGCGCATCTTGCTTCCGATGGACCCCGCCATTCGAATCGAGCAAGTGCAGCTGGCGGGTGGTCAGTTGGCCCTCAAAGGTCAGGCCAGCGTCATCCCTTAGCGCTTTTTACTGGGAGAGAAGTGGTTGGCATAGGGCGATCGCGTAAAACACCACCGCTGGTGTGAACAGATAGCTGTCGATCCGGTCCAGGATCCCGCCATGGCCGGGCAGCATGTCGCCGGAATCCTTCACCCCTGCATCGCGTTTCATCATCGATTCCGTCAGGTCTCCCACCAAGGCGAACAGAGCGATCAGCGCCCCCAGCAGCAGGCCTGGTAGGCCATGCAGGGCCCAGCCCATCAGCTGGCCGCAGCCCAGACCGATCAGCATGGCCGAGAGGAACCCCCCGATGGCTCCTTCAATGGTCTTCCCGGGGGAGATCGGTGAAAGGGGCCGCTTGCCGTAGCGCCGTCCCACGGCCCAGGAGCCGATGTCGGTGGCCACAATCATCAGGCAGGCCGAGAGCGTGATCTCAAGTCCGTTGTCCAACCCACGCAGACTCAGCCAGTGGCTGGGCAGAAAGCCGAGGTAGAACAAGCCGAAGATCGATGCCGCAATGTCGGCGATGGAGCCCGTCACCGGTTGCAGCAGCAGCCAGCCGCAGATGGCGGCGCCGGAGAGGGGCAAAACAGCATGGGCCACATCAGCCGGGAGTCCGCCCTGGATCGCCCACTGGGTGGTGAACAGCAGCAGCTGGCAGGCCACCAGGGTGGTTTTGGTGGCGGGGCGGATCCCTTTGAACTGCGCCATCCGGAAGAACTCCAGCAGGCCGAGGTGAACCATGCCCCCCAGCGCAGCGGCGAACCACCATCCCCCCAGGCTCACCACCAGCAGGCCAAAGCCACCCACACCAATGCCACTGATCAGTCGCTTGCGCAGCGCTGCTCGGGCCGCTGGCGCTTGGCTCTGATCGAAGACAACCTCACGAATCACACTGGTGGGAGGCTGCCTCAAGTCACACTATCAATTGCCCTTGGCGAGGATCTCGAGCTTCACCGGCACTTCCCCCGTCTGCATCATCTTGAGTTGGGAGGCGGCGCCATGGGCAAGATCGATCACCCGGTGGTACTTAAACGGCCCACGGTCATTGATCCGCACCACAACGCTGCGGCCGTTGCTCAGATTGGTGACGCGCACCTTGGTTCCGAAGGGGAGTGTTCGATGGGCCGCCGTCAGCGTGCCCTTGCGGAAGCGTTCACCATTGGCTGTTGTTCGGCCGTAGAACCCCGGCCCATACCAGCTCGCAGCTCCCTGAACAACCTTGATCAGCTTGCTTGAACCGTCCGTTTCGGGTGCCACCGGGATTGGCGGAAGGGCTGGCAGGGGCATGACCGGGACGGCCTGTCGGATCGCTGTGATGTGCTCGCTCTCCTTGATGGTCTCGACCCTGAATTCCTCACCGCTGGGGCTGGCCCCAACGGAAGGGGCTAGCAGCAGCGTCAGCACCAGCCCGGTCAGAGGTTTCATCCACCACAGCCGAATGCACCGATTGAAGCGGCTGTGGGGATGGATTTCACCCCCCGCTCACCACAGACAGCGCATCTGGAATCTGGTCTCCCCAGAGCAGCTGCTGGCGTTCGAGCCAGCTCTGCCGCTGGCGATCCAGGCGTTCGCCAGGAATCAGAAGGGGGATCCCAGGGGGATATGGGCACAACAATTCAGCCGCCACGCATCCCTCGGCCTCCTTCAACGCCACCTGGTGACGTTCAGCTGTCCAGGCCTGGGTTGGTGACTGGTCGGTGGTGGTGACCAGCGGAAGCGGTGGGGCTTCGAACGTCGGCAAGGGAGCGCGATCGGGGAAGCTCCGCAGCAGCTCCTGCCAGTGGTGTCTGATCTGGCGCCCCAGCCCCCGGTGGCGTGCGAGCCCCAGGCAGAAGGTGAGGCTGGCTGGTTCCGGCAGTTCGCCCACCAACCCTCGGGGCAGAAACCAATCGTCGGCATCCAAGCCGGTGATTCCCGCCCGGCCTGTGTGCAGGATCAGGCGCAGCGGATCCTGGTTGCTCAGCAGAGGCATGCCGCTGTTGCGCAAGCCATCGGCGAGTGCTTCAGCCTCCTGCAGACGCTCAAGAAGCTGCCGGCGTCCCTTGCGGTGCTGCCAGTGTTGAAGGGCTTCTTCGCAGGAGGCCAGCAGCAGCGCACTGGGGCTCGTCGTCTGCAGCAAGCCCAGACTGCGGTCCACGCGAACTGGATCCAGACGCTCTCCCTGCAACCAGAGCACGGCTGTTTGCGCGAGACCGGCGGCGGATTTCTGCAGGGAATGCACCACCAGATCGGCGCCGCAGTGAAGGGCACTGGGGGGGAGGGGATGATCCACTCCAGCGGCGAAATGACAGCCGTGGGCTTCATCCACCAGCACGCAACAGCCCCGTTGTTGCAGTTGCTGAATCACCGCCGTGGGGTCGTTGGCATAGCCCTGGTAGGTGGGATGCACCAGAACCGCGGCGCGGATGGGTGCTCCCTCGCAGGGCAGTGCTTCCAGGACCCGTTCGATCCAGGGGGAATCCACCGGTGCCGGCTGGCCCCGGTCGCTTTGAAAGGGAAGATCGAACAGCACCGGCTGCAGATCCCCAAGAACGCAGGCCTGAATCAGGCTTCGATGAACATTGCGGGGAAGCAGCACCCGCTCCCCGGGGCGGACCATGGCCAGCAGAGCGGCCTGCAGCAACCCCGTGGCCCCGTTCACCCCATACCAACAGCGCGCCATACCCATCTGGGCCGCGGCCGAGCGCTGGCTCTCGGCGATGGCGCCGTCCGGCTCCAGCGGACCGCCGAGGGCCGGCAGTTCCGGTAGGTCCCAAACGCCAGCACGCCGTCGCAGCAATTGACGCAGTCCATCTGGAAGCGCGGCTCCCCGTCCATGGGCCGGCAGAAACAGGGGCTGACCGAGGCGACCGGTGAGCTGGGGCAGAAGCGCCATCGAATCCGCCTGATCTCCTTAGAGTCTCCCTCTCTATTCAGCGCGATGCGATGCGTTATGACCCCGGGCGGGATCTGGGATGGCTGTTGTTGCGTCCCTGGGTTGCCATCCCACGCCTGGTGCAAGTGCTGTTGTCCTTGGCGGGTCTGGTGCTGGTGTTGCTGCTGCGTGGAGGCAGCAGTGATGCCGCTGTCCAGAAGGGGTTAGCGCGTCGCATTCTCAACACCCTGACGGGGCTCGGGCCCTGCTTCATCAAGCTGGGGCAGGCCCTCTCCACCCGCCCTGATCTGGTGCGTCGGGACTGGCTGGAGGAATTGACCCGCCTGCAGGACGATCTGCCGGCTTTCCCCCACGACACTGCCCTGGCCTGCATCCGCGAGGAGCTCGGTGCTCCGGCCGAGGAGTTGTTTGAGGAGTTCCCCGACACGCCCATCGCCGCCGCCAGTCTCGGGCAGGTTTACAAGGCTCGTCTGCAGGGCCAGCACTGGGTTGCCGTCAAGGTGCAGCGCCCCAACCTCACCTTCATCCTGCGGCGGGATCTGGTGCTGATCCGGGCGCTTGGTGTGCTGACCGCGCCGTTGCTGCCGCTCAATCTCGGCTTCGGTCTGGGCGGAATCATCGATGAGTTCGGCCGCAGCCTGTTCGAGGAGATCGATTACGGCCTGGAAGCGGCCAATGCCGAGCGGTTTTCGGCCCTCTTCGCGAATAACGATGCTGTCTACATCCCGAAGGTGGAGAGGATGCTCAGCTCCACCCGGGTGTTGACCACCACCTGGATCGATGGCGCCAAGATGCGCAACAGCGAAGAGCTGCGCTCCCAGCAACTCGACCCGACGGCGTTGATCCGCACCGGCGTGATTTGTGGCCTACAGCAACTGCTGGAGTTCGGCTACTTCCACGCCGACCCCCACCCCGGCAACCTCTTTGCCCTGCCTGGTCGCACCGGCGATCTCGGCCATGTGGGGTATGTCGACTTCGGGATGATGGACTCCATCAGCGACAGCGACCGGCTCACCCTCACCGGTGCGGTGGTGCACCTGATCAACCGTGATTTCTCCGAGTTGGCGAAGGACTTCCAATCCCTCGGTTTTCTAAGCCCAACGGCAGACCTCACGCCGATCGTTCCTGCCCTCGAGGAGGTGCTCGGCGGCAGTCTTGGCGACTCGGTTGGATCCTTCAACTTCAAGGCGATCACCGATCGTTTCTCGGAGCTGATGTTCGATTACCCCTTCCGGGTTCCGGCGCGCTTCGCCCTGATCATTCGTGCCGTCGTCAGCCAGGAAGGTCTGGCTCTGCGGCTCGATCCGAACTTCCGGATCATTGCTGTGGCCTATCCCTATGTGGCCCGTCGACTGTTGGCGGGAGACACCAGCGAGATGCGCGAGAAGCTGCTGGAGGTGATCTTTGATGAATCAGGCCGCCTGCGCCTGGACCGGCTGGAAAGTCTTTTGGCGGTGGTCGGTCAGGACGCACCGGCGCCGGGCAAGGAACTGATTCCTGTGGCCGGGGCTGGCCTGCGCCTGCTGCTCAGCCGCGATGGTGCAGACCTGCGTCGGCGACTGCTGATGACGCTGATTCGTGACGATCGCCTGCACACCGATGATGTGCGTGCCCTTTTCGGTCTGCTCGGGCGGACCTTTGGCCCCGGTCGTCTGGCAGGTGGGTTGCTGCAGCGTCTCAACCCCCTGGCGGCAGCGTGATCCTGAGATCAGGACTCCAGCGAGATGAACGATCTCACAGCTAAGGTCTCAGCTCTTTGTGATCGGCGTCGATGCCTGAGGAGATCAGCGCCCAGGAGCTTGAGCAGCTGCTGCAGATGATGACCCTGCCCCAGCCGCCCTATCTGCTGGCCGGCATCGGTCTGTTGATGGGTGTGCTCTGCGGCCTCACCTTCGGCCGTCAGGTTCAAAACAAACTGGATGGCTGGAAGCAGGACCGGCTCCCTCTGCTGCCGCTGGGGACGGCCGAGATCAATCTCAGTTACGCCGGCACCTTGATTGGTGTGACCCTGTTCATTGGTTGCTGCCTTCAGATCTTCGGGTTTGCATCAGGTGCTGCCCTGCTTGTGGCTTTGCTGTTGTCGTTGCTGACGGGTGGAGCTTTGTTTTCTCAGCTCGAGCGCCTGATGCAGCAGGTGGAAGAGGGCAAGTTCAAGGCGGTTGATTTCGACAATTTCGATGAATTCTTTTGAGCTTCGTCTGAGCTTCGTCTCGCTGCGGGGCGTTTCATTCGTGATCTGAGCCCTTAAGCGAAGCCGCTTTTCTGCTTAAACGGCGTGGCCGCTAGGCAGAATGGATTCCAACCACTCCTTTTGGACGTGACAACTCTGTCTGCGTCTGTCTCCACTAGTCGTCTCCTCGTGGTGGAAGACGACGACAGCATTCGCGAAACAGTCGGAGAAGCCCTGCGCGCGGAGGGTTTTGAGGTGCACACCTGTGCCGATGGCGCCTCTGCCCTCAATCTGATTACGGCTGATGGTTCAGATCAAGTGGATCTGATTGTTCTTGATCTGATGCTTCCTGGTCTGGGCGGGCTTGATCTCTGCCGTGAGCTTCGTCGCATCAACAACACAACCCCGATCCTGGTGATCAGCGCCCGCGACAGTGAAACCGACCGCGTTCTTGGGCTGGAGGTGGGCGCCGACGATTACCTGGTCAAACCCTTTGGTTTGCGTGAATTGGTGGCACGCTGCAGGGCGCTGCTGCGGCGATCCCGTCAGGCGGAGGCGTCAACGCCCTCCGAATTGCACAGTTACGCCAATCTTTGCCTGTTCTCCAGTGAATGCCGGGTCACCCGGGACGGCACGGATCTGACCCTCTCCCCCAAGGAATACAAGATCCTCGAGCTGTTCATTCAGAACCCAAAGCGCGTCTGGAGTCGCGATCAGCTGCTGGAGAAAATCTGGGGTGTTGACTTCATCGGCGACACCAAAACTGTTGACGTTCACATCCGATGGCTGCGGGAAAAGGTTGAGGACGAGCCCTCATCTCCTCAGTTGATCCGTACGGTTCGCGGCTTCGGTTACCGCTTCGGCTGAGGGCGAGGTGTTGATCTCTGCGGCACTCGGCTTTGTCGCCGGCATCGCGCTCATGGGTCTGTTGCAGCGTCGACGCCATGTTCTGGCAGCTCGTCGAGCGCCCAAGGATCGCTCCATCGTCTTGAACGCTCCCCAGCTGCTGGCCTGGATTGATGCGGCGACCCAGGGCTGGATGATTCTGGCCCCGGATCACTCCATCGCCTACATCAACGATCGGGCGGAACGGCTGCTGCACATCCCCTCCAATCGCCTGGTTCGTGGCATGGAGCTCGGGGATGTCCTCGACATTCCTGTCTTGGAGGAGTTGATCTTCAGCAGCCGCTATCAGCTTCGTTCTCAGCGTTGTGAATGGGATCAAGAGGGGACCCCGCTCGAGGCCGTTGTACTGCCGGGCAGTGATGAATGCTGGCTGGTGCTGATCCAGAGCCGTCAGTCCCTCGAAGCCCAGCAACAGCAGCAGGAACGCTGGGTGAGTGATGTGGCCCATGAGCTCAAGACTCCCCTCACCGCCCTGATGCTGGTGAGTGATCGGCTTGAACTGGCCGTCAAGGAAGAAGACGCTGCTCTGGTGCAACGGTTGCAGAAGGAACTCCGGCGTCTTCAGCTCCTGGTGGAGGACCTGCTGGAGCTGTCGCGGTTGGAGAACAGCCTGCCCCAGGACGACAGCGAGCATGTGCCCCTCACCCTGGAGGATCTGGTGGACAGTGCCTGGGGAACGATTGGCCCGATCGCGGAGGAACGACAGGTGACGCTCCAGCTTGACCGCGCCGAATCAGGGCCTTTGCTCGGCGATCAGCGCCGTCTGCATCGTGCGGTGCTCAACCTGCTCGACAATGCTCTGCGCTACTCCCCTGATCAGAGCAGCATCGACGTGTCCGTGCGCCAGAGCGGCGGCTGGTGGTTGCTCAGCATTCGTGACCACGGCACTGGCTTGAGTGAGACCGATCTCACGCGCATGTTTCAACGCTTTTATCGGGGGGATCCCTCCCGCTCCCGCTCCAACCGCAGCGGTAGTGGCCTGGGACTGGCCATCGTGCAGCAGATTGCCGTCAACCATGGCGGCCGCATCGAAGCCCGCAACCATCCCGAAGGTGGAGCATGCATGGATCTCCTGCTTCCCCGGCAACCGCTTGGATGACCCGCCAGCGCCTGCAGAAACTGATCGCAGCTGCTGGGCTCTGCTCCAGACGCCGGGCCGAAGAATGGCTGCAGGCCGGCCGCGTGACGGTGGATGGTGAGGTCGCTCGCGTAGGTGATCAGGCCGACCCTCAGCAGCAGGCGATTCGGGTGGATGGCAAAGCGTTGCCGTCCCGTGGTGCGGCGCGGGTGCTGCTGCTGAACAAGCCGATGGGGGTGATCTGCAGTTGTGATGACCCCAGGGGGCGCCGCACGGTGCTCGATCTGCTGCCGCCGGAGCATCGGGCGGGTCTTCATCCCGTTGGCCGTCTGGATGCCGATAGTCGTGGTGCTCTGCTGCTCACCGATCTGGGTGAGCTCACCTTGAAACTCACCCACCCGCGCTACAGCCACGCCAAGACCTACCGGGTCTGGGTGGAGGGGGTGCCCTCGGAGGCTGTTCTTGACCGTTGGCGTGAAGGTCTTCCCCTGGATGGGCGCCGCACCCGCCCCGCCAAGCTGCGCCGTCTGCGGGTTCGGGGTGACCACACGCTTCTGGAAATTGAACTGCGGGAAGGTCGTAACCGACAGATTCGCCGGATGGCGGAAGCCCTCGGTCATCCGGTGCTTGATCTCCAGCGCACAGCGATTGCGCGGTTGCGGCTTGGTGATCTGCCTGAGGGGTGCTGGATCTGGTTGAGCGAGAGAGAATGGAGGCCCATGCTCGACCGGGCTGCACCCTTGGACCTGCCCCACCGCCCATGCGACTGAAGCGTCCAGGCCTCTGGTGGCGACGTCCGCGCAGCGGCTCAACCCCTGATGACGGGTCTGTGGAGTCTCAGGATCAGCAGCGTCAGGATCTGGGGCTGATGCTGCGGCAGCGCCGAGAGGAGCTCGGCCTCTCGCTTCGCGACTTGGCCAATCAGACCCGGATCACGACACCCGTGATCGAAGCGCTGGAACGTGGGTGGCGTGATCGACTGCCCGAGCGGGCCTATCTCGCCTCGATGCTCCCTCAGATCGAGCGTCGCCTGGCGCTGCCCGCTGGATGCCTCGATCCCCTGCTTCCCCCGTCGGCGTTGCTCCAACGGGGGCCTGCCAGGTCAGGTCTGCGTCGCTTCACCCTGGGCAACATCGATGTGTTCACCACTTGGCAGGGCACGGTGGTGTACGCGGTCGTGATCGCGTTCAGCTTGCTGGGCATCAACCGCCAACAGCAAGACCTCGCTCTGCGCAACAGCCTCAGCCTCGAGCCCGTACGTGCTGATGTTGAGGCGATCAACCGTCGCCCGAACCTGGCGGGTTCAGATGAGCGCATCGCCGCCCTGCGGCCCCTGGAACAGGTTCAGCAACGCACGCCTCAGGAGTGGCTGGAGTTGGTGCGTGGTGCCCTGAGCCAGTCCCAGGGCGTGCTCGAGGTTGTTGTCGCTGAGCCCAGAGAGCTGCAGCTCTCCAGCGGTGGAGGAGACAGGGTTCAATTCACGGCCGCTGTTGGTGGCTTGACGCTCCAGTTGCAGGCCCCGATCGAGCTTCGTCTGGATCCCCCAGCCGGCGCCGGGGATCAGGTGCTCTGGAACGGTGAACCTCTGCCTGTGGATCAAGAGCGGCCGGGGATCTACCGGGTCAACAAATTGCCTGCTCCCGAGAGCGATCGTCCCCAGACCGCTCCCCTGCTTCCGTAGCCGCCCAGTGCATTCCCCAGCGCGCCGTCAAAGCTGCGAAGTCTCCAGCTCCAGTTGCCTTCGCTGGTTCCAGGAGTGTTGAATCTGGCCCGATCATCCAGGTGCATGAGGTCCTGGAGTGGGGCGATCACCAGTCCTGCAGTCGTGGCAAAGGCCATATCGAGCAGATGCCAGGCTGGGGCTGAGATTTCTCCATTTACCCGCGCGGCGATTCGGGCCCGGCTGTCGGCATCCAAGTCGTTCCACCAGCCCAGGGTCGTGGGGTTGTCGTGGGTGCCTGTATAAACAACCCACCGATGCCCTTCGGTGTTTTCCGGCAGGTAGGGGTTGTTGCTTTCGCCATCGAAAGCAAACTGCAGCACCTTCATGCCCGGCAACTGGAACGCATCGCGCAGTTCCTCCACATCCGGTGTGATCACGCCGAGATCTTCGGCAATCAAGGGCAGAGAACCACCGGCGTCCTTGCGCAGTTTGCGCAACAAGGCGTGACCTGGTGAGGGCTGCCACTGTCCGTTCTCAGCGGTGCTGTCGGCACCTGGCACGGCCCAGAAGGCAGCAAGGGCTCGGAAGTGATCCAGGCGCAGCAGATCAACAAACTCCCGCTGGCGAGCGATTCTTCGGCGCCACCAGCGGAAGCGTGTGAGCCGATGCTGTCCCCAGCGGTAGACCGGTGAGCCCCAGAGCTGTCCTGTTTCTGAGAAGTAATCGGGCGGCACACCGCTCTGGGTGGTGAGTTGGCCGTTCTCTTTGACCGTGAACAAGGAACGGTTGCTCCAGACATCGGCACTGTCACTACTGACGTAGAAGGGCAGATCGCCAAACAGCTGAATGCCCAGGTCTGCCGCCTGCCGGCGGATGGCTTGCCACTGCCGGTCGAGATGCCACTGGATCAGTTGTTCCCGCTGCAGGGCGTCATGGTGATGCTCCGCCCAAGCCCGCAGTGCTTTTTTCTCATGCCGGGCCAAAGGAAGGGGCCAGTCCCACCAGGCTGTGCCGTGTTGATCATGCAGAACCCGGAAACGGGCATGGTCCTCAAGCCAGGCGCGCTGTTGGTCAGCCCAGGTCTTGAAGGCAGCATGTCGCGACTGATCCTGGTCAGACCAGGCGTCGAGCAGCGCATCCCCCAGGGCATCGGCTCTTCGCTGGGCGAGGCTGAAATCCACATGCTCGCTTCCCTCCAGGGGGGCATCAGCGCCTGGAGCGGCCCTGAGGGCGTCATCGCCGATGAACCCCTCATTGGCCAGGTCTTGGCCATCGAGAAACCAGGGGTTCAGGGCATTGCACGACGGCGAGCTGTAGGGCGAGCCGGTGGGATCCGGAGGGGACAGGGGCAGCATCTGCCAGACCCCGATGTCATGGTCCGCAAGCAGGTTGAGCCAGCGACGGCAGGGATCCCCAAAGCTGCCGCAAACGGGGCTGCCCGGCAGGGCGGTGGGATGCAGCAGCACCCCGGTGCTGCGCCCCCGTTCAGCCTTGGTCGGTTCAACAGTGGACTGATCCATGGGGGCCCCTTGGTCTCCCAAGCATGGCGATTTCAGAACAGGGAGGCATCCCCCAGGTCCTGCCCGGCCATGCCGTCCCGTGCCACGCGCTCGAAAAACTGCTCCAGGGTGTCGGTTCCGTAGGACGGTGTGGCATCCGCGTCGTAGCGCTGCTTCTTCTCGTCCCAGACGAGCATCGACTCGCTGGCGTAATAGCGGCCAATTCGCCCAAATTCCGCCGTGTCGTTGATGCCCGGGAACAGCCGAGCCAGGCCGTCGAGCAGGGCGATTGGTGCATCCATCAGGGCGATGGGTAGGGAGAGCATCCGCTCGGGTTTGTTCAGGGCGCGGAAGAGCATCTCCCCCTGTTCTCGGGCGCTCAGCGCCGGACCTGGTCCCCCAATGGGCAGCACCTGGTTGCACTTGGCCTCGTCATGGATGCAGTCCGCCATGAACCGGGCCAGGTCGGCTTCGCTGATTGGTTTGCAGCTGGCCAGGGTTCCGCCGCCGAACATCACGTAGGGGCCGCCCTTGCGGCAGCTTTCCACCTGTCCCCCCAGACTTTTGAAGAAGGCGGTGGGGCGAACGATGGAGTGGGTCATCTCCTCGTCTGCCTGCAATACGGCTTCGAAGGCCAGCTTCGCCTTTTGAAACTCCAGCAGCGGCTTTTGCACGCAGATGGCCGAGAGCAGCACGTAATGGGCCACCCCGGCTGCTCGTCCCTGCTCGTAGGTGTTGAGGGTTGCAGCGTGGTCAATGGCCCAGGAATCCTTGCGGCCCCCGGTGCGGGAGGCCAGGCAACTCACCACCACATCCGTGGGTTGATCGAAGGCCTCGGACGCGATCGAGGTTGGATCGGTGACATCCCCGAAGCGCACCTCTGCTCCCGGGAAATCGGCGATGACCTCATCCCTGCTCTGGCGGCCGCCGATGCCACTGCGCGCCCGGGCAAAGGCAACCACCTGGTAGCCCCGCTCCACGAGCTCCTTGACCACAAAGCGGCCGATGTATCCCGTGGCCCCGAACACCACCACGCGCACCTGTTCGGGCGGTCGGTTGCGGTAGTCGTGGCGGAGGGACATCGAAGATGGCTTCACGGGGCCCAGGCTAAGAACTGGAGATCTGGGCGAAACTAAGCGCCATTGCGGTTGTTCCAGCGAAATGAACTGGTTGTCGCCACCCCGGATTCGCGGCGCGATGCGTGTCGGTTCCGCCTTGCTGGGGCTTGGTGTCACCGGGTGGTTTCTGGCGACGCTCTGGCCCAAACCCGATCGTGTCGCCCCGGGTGCACCTCTGAGTGCGGATCAACCCGACACCTTGGCTCCTTTTCCGGAAGCCCCGGTCACGGTATTGGTGATTGGTCTCGATGCCGATCGGTTGGGCGCAGCCTCCAATCAGGCCGCGCCAAAGGGACCTGCCAATGCCGATGCACTCCTAATGCTTCGCATTGCGTCCCAGGAGCCACTTCAGGTGCTCCAGATCCCCACAGAGCTCGGCATTCAGCTTCCTGGTGAGCAGGATCCCGGCAGCCTGGCCCAGTTGTGGCGACGGGGTGGCGTTGGTCTCGTCAGTGATGCCATCAGCGACATTGTTGGCCTGGAGGAGGGGGATCCCCAGCGCTATGTGGTGATGCCCCGGGCTGCCCTACGCCGCCTGGTGGATGGACTGGGCGACGTGGAGGTGGTGCTGGAAGAGTCCTACAAGCGGCAGGACAAGACGCAGGACTACACCGTCAACCTTCAGGCCGGGCGTCAGAACCTCAACGGAGTGCAGGCGGAACAGTTGGCACGCCATCTGCCCGACCCCAAGGCTGTTTCCGAGCGTCGACAGCGCCAAGAGATTTTGGTGGCGGCTGTGATTGAACAGGTCAAGGCCCCCAGCGGCATCGGAGCGATTCCAGATCTGGTGAATCAACTGGATGCTGAGCTGGAGACCAACCTCAGTCGGTCGGAACAGCTGAGCTTGGCCGCGGCGATCATTGC
>JADHMX010000097.1 GCA_016779825.1 Synechococcus sp. BS301-5m-G53
CTGCCAAAGCCGGGGCCAGCTTTGTTGTGATCACCGGAGGGGAACCACTGCATCACGATCTGCAGCCCCTCACCGAGGCCCTCGATGCGCGGTGTGGCCTACCGCTGCACCTGGAGACCAGTGGAGTGGATCCACTGAGTGGACGCTTCGACTGGATCACCCTGTCTCCAAAACGCCACCGCCCCCCACGGCAAGAGCTTTTGCAGGCCTGCCATGAACTGAAAGTTGTGGTGCATGGCCCGGGAGACATCAGCTTCGCTGCAGCAATGGCGTCCCAGTGCAAGGACGACACAGAACGACTGCTTCAGCCGGGCTGGGAGAGCAACATCGGAGAAGAGCTGGCTGTGGATTATGTGCGTCAACACGCCCAATGGCGCCTCAGCCTGCAAAGCCACAAATGGCTTGGAATCCGCTGAACGATGCCGTTGAGGGCAGGATCTGCTCCACTACGTTGAGGTTGAACAGAATTTGATCACCTGAGCCATGACCTCAGTGGCCGTTCTGGGCACAGGCCTCCTCGGAACGGCGATCGCAACGCGATTGCTGGAGCAGGGTCTCAACGTCCACGTCTGGAATCGCGACCCCGCCCGCATCGTCTCGCTCGTTGAGAAGGGTGCAACAGCGATCGACGATCTGGGGCAAGCCGCCAAAAACAACAGAGTCGTGATCTCCGTTTTGCGTGACGGAGCAGCAACGGCATCCGTGATTGGCACGATTGGGGATCTGCAGAGCTCAACGGTGGTCCCGATGGGAACCATGGGAGTGGAGGAAAGCCGCAAGCTCGCCACACAGGTTGCGAACCAGGGAGGGCGGTATCTCGAAGCCCCGGTGCTCGGCAGCAAACCACAAGCGCTCAACGGATCCCTACTGGTGATGGCCGGCGGCGAAGAGCAGGTCTTCGAAGAACAACATCCACTCCTCTCCCATCTCTCCCAAGATCCCTTGCTCGTGGGCCCCGTTGGCAGCGGCGCCGCCACCAAGTTGGCCCTCAATCAGTTGATCGCCAGCCTCACCCACAGCTTCTCCATCTCCCTTCAACTGATTCAACAGGCTGGCGTTCCTGTGGAAACGTTCATGACCATCCTCCGAACGTCGGCGCTTTACGCCCCCACCTTCGACAAGAAGCTGCAACGGATGCTTGACCACAATTACGCCGATCCCAACTTCAGCACCGCCTTGCTGCGCAAAGACCTAGGCCTGTTCCTGGAGGAAGCGACAACCGCTGGCCTCCAGAACCAAGGGCTCACCGGTTTGCTCACCCTGCTTGAGCAAGCGAAGGGCACCGACCTGGATGAGCAGGATTACTGCGCGCTGCACGAGCTCACGGTCCTGAAATGAGTCAACGCACTGCAATCGCACTGCTCTCCGGCGGGCTGGATTCCGCCACAGCTGCGGCCCTCGCCCTTGAGCAAGGTGACCGCGTGATCGGCCTGTCCTTCGACTACGGCCAGCGCCATCGCCGCGAATTGGACGCCGCCGCTTCCGTCGCTCAGCAGCTGGGCTTGGCAGAACATCACTGCATCGCCGTGAATTTGGCCAGCTGGGGGGGCTCAGCGCTGACTGACACATCAATCAGCATTCCCAGCGAAGGCGTGCAGGAGGGGGTCATCCCCACCACCTACGTGCCTGGCCGCAACACCGTCTTCATTGCGATCGGGCTCAGCCTGGCGGAGGCACGCGGAGCCGAGAGGTTGGTGTTGGGCGTGAATGCTGTGGATTACTCCGGCTATCCCGACTGTCGACCCGACTACCTCAACGCCTTCCAGACCCTGGCCAACCTGGCCAGCAAAGCCGGTCGAGAAGGCCATGGCGCCCAACTCTGGGCACCCCTGGTGCAATGGAGCAAGGTGCGCATCGTTGAGGAAGCCCTTCGTCTGGGTGTTCCCATCGCATCAACCTGGAGCTGCTACAGCGGCGGAACCAGCCCCTGCGGCGTTTGCGACAGCTGCCGCATCCGCGATGAGGCCCTGCGGGAAGCCAACCGGCCTGACCTCTGCAGTTCTGCGCAGGCATGATCAGCCCACAGCGGCTTGAACTTCCCTGGCAGGAACCCCACGCCCTGGTTCGCCAGCTGGCCCATGCCTACGGAGAGCAAGGCCTGATCTGGCTGGACGGCGACGGCAGCAGCCTGGGCCGATGGGCCACCCTGGCGGTGGCTCCCCAGGAGATCGTCTGCTGCCGCGGCCTACCAGGAGAGCCGGGAGCCAGCAATCCCTTCGAGGCTCTGCGGGAGCTTGCCCCAGGGCATTGGTGCGGCTGGCTGAGCTATGAAGCCGCCGCTTGGGTGGAACCGAACAATCCCTGGGCCAGCGATGGCATGGCCACGCTTTGGATCGCCCGCCACGACCCGGTGCTGCGGTTTGATCTTCAGCAGCGCAAGCTGTGGATCGAAGCCACCAGCACGGTTGCTCTGAACAACCTGGCCGCACAGCTGGCCTCCAGCGCTCAGCACCCCAAAGGCGAGTCCATATCGATCCCCCTCGCGGCCTGGCATCACCACACCTCAGCGAATCACTACGCCGCAGGGGTGCAGCGCATCCGTGATCTGATCGCAGCAGGTGATCTCTTCCAAGCCAATCTCACGGCCTGTTGCAGTACAGCCTGGCCCCAGGGAAGCAGTGCCATGGAGCTGTTTCTCACCCTGAGGGAGGCCTGTCCCGCCCCCTTTGCAGGGTTGATCATCAGCGACCAAAACGAGGCGTTGTTGTCATCCTCACCGGAACGGTTTCTGCAGGTGAGTGCCGAGGGAGCCGTGCAAACCCGGCCGATCAAAGGCACCAGACCGCGCCATGGCGACCCCGAAGAAGATGCCAACCTCGCCGCGGAACTGGTCTGCAGCGACAAAGACCGCGCGGAGAACGTGATGATCGTCGACCTGCTGCGGAATGACCTCGGTCGCGCCTGCCAGCCGGGTTCGATCCGAGTTCCCCAACTGGTGGGGCTCGAAAGTTATGCCTCCGTGCATCACCTCACCTCGGTCGTGGAGGGCAAGCTGCAGGCTGGGTTGAGTTGGGTTGATCTCTTGGAAGCCTGCTGGCCTGGAGGATCGATCAGTGGGGCGCCCAAACTTCGGGCCTGCCAACGTCTGCATGAGCTCGAGCCCACCAGCCGCGGGCCTTACTGCGGATCACTGCTGCGGATCGACTGGGATGGCAGCTTCGACAGCAACATCTTGATCCGGTCTTTGCTGCGCCAGGGCGACACCCTCCGGGCCCATGCAGGCTGCGGAATTGTGGCCGACTCGGATCCCCTCGGCGAAGCGGAGGAGTTGATGTGGAAATTGCAGCCGTTGCTGGAGGCACTGACATGACATCGTCCATCGCCTGGATCGACGGCCAGTGGGGAACGGCCGCAAACCTGCACCTTCCCCTCGACGATCGGGCTCTACTCCTGGCCGATGGCCTCTTCGAAACTGTGCTGGTCCGCAACGGCCAGCCACAACTCCTGCAGGAGCACCTTCAGCGATGGAGCGACAGTGCTGCGCTGCTGGGCATGGACCCGCCACCGCAGCGCGAATCGCTGGAGCCACTGATTCAAGAGGCGATTCAACGCAGCCAACTGAGCGAAGCCGATGGAGCCCTGCGCCTCAACTGGAGCCGTGGCAGCACATCCCAACGCGGAATCGGACTACCGGCCTCAGGCCATCACCGCTTTTGGCTCACCCTCCATCACTGCCCACCGACGTTTTCGCCCGTCACCACCATCACCAGTCGCCATGAGCGCCGCAATGGCTCCAGCCAACTGAGCCGTTGCAAAACCTTTGCCTACGGACAAGCCATCCAGGCCCGCAGGGAAGCCCAAGAGCATGGCGCTGATGACGCACTGCTCTTGAACACGACGGGAGCCCTGTGCTGCGGAACGGCCGCCAACCTGCTGGTCCAGCGGCGCGGACAGTGGCTGACACCAGCCCTCAGCAGCGGCTGCCTTCCAGGGGTGATGCGGGGCCGTGCGCTTGTCCAGGGCCTGGCGGAGGAAACCGAGCTGGGGGCCACATTCAAGGCCGACGATCAGGCCGTTCTGATCAACAGCCTCAGCTGTCGCCCGATCAGCTCCCACAACGGTCAGCCCATGGCGACAACCACTGCTGCAGCAGAGCTGTGGCAATCCTTGCTCCATTGAGCTAGGGGCTAGCGATTTCCTAGATCCGAAGAATCCGGCGCACAGCCTCATCCCAACCGCTGGCATGGGGGGCTCCCGCCAGCTGGAATCGCCCGGCGGCGATGCCAGGACACAACTCGGGATGGGGGCCATCCAGGCCAGGAACAACGACAGCCACATCGGCCACCTCGAGCAGCGGCAGGTCGTTGGGGGAATCCCCCAAGGCCAGGACCTTCACCTGCTCGGCACCCAGATGACGCTTCAGGGTGGCCAAGGCCTTGCCTTTGCTGATGTCTGGACCCAGCAGATGCCCCATGCGGTTGCCCTGAACCACCGTGAGGCCCATCCGCTGCACCAGGGCCTCAAGCCGGCGGCATCCCTCCGCCGAAGGCGGAACGAAAGGCACGCTGCAGCAGCGCCGCTGGGCCTGGCGCAGGGCTTCACCACCGAGCCCCAACAACCGCTGACCCTCCTCCTCGCTGAGTTCATCCAACGGGAGAAGGGGCTCGCCCAGCTCGCTCTGAAGACGCTGCAACTGGGGTTTCAGCTCCGTCCAACCCGGACCCAACGGCAGCTCCCAAGGCTTCCCGTCAGGGGTTTCACCATGCACGGCGCCACCGTTTTCAACGATGTACGGGTCATGAAGCCCCGCTTCTGCGCGAAAGCAACGCACTTCCTCGGCTGTTTTGCTGGTGCATGGGATCACTGGGATCCGGTGCTGTTGCAACTGGCGGAGCAGATCCTTGGCCGGCGACCAGTCGTAGCTGTGATCCAGCAAGGTGCCGTCGAGATCGGTTACCACCCACCACGCCGACTCAACACTCGCGGTCATGGCTGCACCAACCAATAGACGGCATAAGGCTCTAGCGAATGCAACTGATGTGGTGCGAAGACATGACCGCTCAGGCAATCGGACCAGGACTGGTTCAGATCACCACCCAAGTCACCGAGACGCAAGCTCAGGCGCGAAGCCGTCATGTTGTGGACAGCCACCAACGTTTCTCCGTCGCCAAACCGCTGCAGGATGACGCGATCACTCCGATCCGCACTCAGCACCTTCATCGGAGCATCCGGATGCAGCGCCCGATGCACAGCCCGTTCAGCCAGAGCCTTGCTCAACACCGGAAGCATCACCGATGCATCGGCATCGGGATCCGCCAGGCGTCGCTCCAGGGCCTGGGCCTTGAACTGGGGCCGATTCAGATCCCGTCGATGGCCCGTTCGGCGAAAGCGGGTCAGATCATTAGGAGCCGCCAGCAACGCCGGCAGATAAAAGGCGGGAACCCCGGGCAAGGCCAGGATCAACAGTTGGGTGAGCAGGAAGCGCTCCCGTTGCAGGTAGGCCGGATCAATCCCCCCATCCGCCATGGCACTCCACCAGCTGATGTTGATCTCGTAGGGCACCTCCTCACCGGAACTCAGCATCCTGTGGCTGACCAATCCCCCCCGTTGTTCGCAGCCGATCAACAGTTGAAGCAAGCGCTTCTGGGGCATCAGGCCCTCCAGGGGTCTTAAGCCGATGCCGTCGTGACAGGCGGTGAAATTGAGCAGCCCTGTCTGCGGCGGCAGTTCGGGCCAACGACTCAGCCAGGCATTGAGAAGGTCGGCCCGACCACTAACGCTGGCCTCCAGCAGCAGGGGCGGCAGCGGAAAGTTGTAGGCCAGATGCGCTTCATCACCACCTCTGAGATAGGAGAGGTTTTCCTGCTCCGGCACGTTGGTCTCCGTGACCACGACGCCATCGGGTCCCACCTGATCCAGCAACAGGCGCAGCACCTGCACCAGTTGATGCGCCTGAGGCAGATGGATGCAGGAGGTGTGGGGTTCCTTCC
>JADHMX010000098.1 GCA_016779825.1 Synechococcus sp. BS301-5m-G53
AAACACGCCATCAGCTGGGCGTCCCTGTTTCAAACCCTCCCAGTTGATGGCCTGAAGGAAAGCAGAGCCATCGATGGTTTCCACCACATCCACGCCCCAACTGCCCTCTTGAAGCGGTGAACCCGGGGCGCCAGCGGTGTCTTTCCGGCCCCCAAGGGCCAGCAGGTTGTGATCCTCAGAGTGTCCGCATGCCTTGCGGAAAGACCGCCAAGTGAGAACCAACGCATCAGCCAGCTCATCAGCACTGCCCTCTGCCTCCAGCTTCACCAACCAATGGGGGTGAGCCAGCGGTTCAACCGTGCTGATCCAGTCGCCATGGGCCTGCAAACCAGCAGCCAATTCAGCGGCAGACAAGGCCGGTAAATCCTCAGACTGCACCTGCAAATTGTGGGAAAGGACGAAGCAGGTCATGGCTCTAGCTCTGTGACGAAGACCCTAGAGCGAGAGGAAGAAGTTCGATAATTCATGGCTCCGGTGCGCAACGGTCATGAGTGACCTTCAGTCTCTGTCCGTTAATGGGCAAAACCAACAGCTGAACGAAGACGAAGCCAGTGAACTGGCCAAAGAACTGAAGCAGCAGTTGCGCAATGGACAGGTGCCTGCTGCCGACGGCGAAAGCATCGAGCGGATGGTGGCCGGGCTGGGTGATCCCCGTGGCCTGATGCGTCTCACCTTTGCCGAGAGCCTTGGTGTGGTGGGCAAGGCTGCCGTGCCGTCGTTGTGTCGCGCCCTGGCTGAGCATGAAAGCGTCACGGTGCGGCGCGCAGCAGCCAAAACACTCACCTTGATCGAAGACCCCCGGGCACTCCCCGTGCTGCAGAGGGCCCTGCTGCAGGACCCAGATCCGGTGGTGCAGGGATCCGCCGTAGGGGCCATGGCCGCCGTGGGGGAAGAAGCCATTGATGGAATGCTCGAGATTCTGATCAACCCCACCAGCACCGCGATGCAGCTGGGTCTGGCCAGTTGGGGCCTGGCCTTCGTGGGGGCCCGTGCACCGGAGGCGCTGCGCAAGGCCGCCACATCGGAGCATGCGGAAATTCGTTGTGCAGCAATTGCAGCCCTAGGCGATCAGATCCAAGCCCTGGGGGACGATGCCGCCCGAGAGCTGGTGGAAAATGCGCTCACCGATGCCGAAACCGACGTTCGTGCGGAAGCGGCAACCCTGCTGGGCAAATTGCACAGCCCCGATTGGGCCGTCCCCCGACTGGAACCCCTACTCAGCGATCCACAAGGGCAGGTCCGCAAAAATGCGGCCCTCTCCCTGATGAAATTGCAAGCAGCGGGCAGCATTGCAAGCCTTTTCCAGCAACTGGAACGGGAACAACAAGCCGACGTCAAAGCGGTGCTTCAACTCGCCATCAACCAGCTGGATCAGGAAGGCTGACGCGCCTTGAGATCGCGCACACGCAGCAAAGCGGAGGTGAGTGTTTCACGCACATAGCCATCGATGCTTGGGTCGGCGAGCAGCTCTTCAAACCCTTGTTCAACAGCAGGGTCGTTGATCTCAGCCAAGGCATTCACCGCCGCAACACCCTGGGCCGGATTGTCACCGCGACTGATCTCCAGCAGCAACGAAACGGCCTGCTGCCCCACCTGACCGAGAGCCATCACCGAAGCAACGGCAACCACCGGTGAGCTGTCCTGAAGTCCATCGCGAAGCACCTGCATCGCCTCCTCGCTGAAGGGAAGCCCGGGGTAGTTGGAGGCCAACTGGGCATACGCCTTCACACAACTGGCCCGCACGGTGCCATCAGCACTGGAGCGAAAGCAATCGGCGATGGGTTGCATGGCACGTTCGCCGAATGCACCCAGCCCCCGTACGGAAGCCCGCCGCAGCGACACATCGGGCTGATCCAACAGAGCAATCAAACGCGGCATGGCTTCGGCTTGCCAATGCTGCGCCATCGCCGTGAAGGCCTCGGTCTGGATGTAGGGATTGGGGTGAGCCAGATCGGCGAACAACCGATCGAGGTCGGGCACGGCGTCGTGTTCAGCACCCATGTCCGCGATTCAAGCGATGAGAATGCGACCCTAAAACGCAGATCAGGGCTCGGACTTGCCAAGCCCATGATCTCAACAAGACAAAAAAAAGGAGGCCCGAAGGCCTCCTTTCAACGTTCGACTGAATCAGAAACTGATCAGGACAGAGCGTTGATGGCGTAGTCGAGGTAAGCCTTGAACTCGTTCAGAGCCTGGGGGCTCATGTCGCGAGGAGCGCAAGCGCGGTCGCGGGTGTAGGTCAGAGCTTCCACGTAGGGAGCGGTGGGCAGACGCAGGGTGCGGTACACCTCACGAGCGCCGGCGATGCCCCACTCGTCCAGAGGGCCGGTGCCGCCAACCACGAGGCAGTAGTTGATCAGGCGCAGGTAGTGGGCCAGATCGCGGTAGCACTTGTCCACCTTGGTCTGGTTCTCACCAGCCTCACCGGGCTGCTTGAGGTAGGGGTACTTGTTGAAGCAGGCGTCGCCAGCTTCCTTGGTGACGTTGTCCAGACCGGCAGCCAGCTTCTCAGCGGCTTCCAGACGGGCAGCGGCACGTTGGATGTTGCCCTGAACGGCTTCGAGGTCGTTCTGGGAAGGGAAGCGACCAGCTGCGTCAGCGGCGGTCACAACAGTTGTTGCAACGGATTTCATGATGAGACCCTTAGTTGAAGTGTGCTTTGAAAAAGAGAGTTATCTCTCGCTGATTCAGCTGAGGGCGCTGATCACGCGATCGAAGTAGGAAGCAGCTTCTGCAACCAGCGCAGAGCAGTCACCCTGGACGGTTTCCATCTTGCGGAAACGGGTCTCCACAGGGTTGGTGCCGGTGGTGTTGGTCTCGTTGATGTGAGCCGTGGAGGAAGCCTTCATGATGGCCACAGCGCGAGCTGCGGACTGAAGGGGCACACCCAGAGCCACATAGGTCTCCTTGAGGCCGTTCAGGCAGCGGTCATCCAGCACGGATGCGTCGCCAGCCAGCAGGGCGTAGGAGATGTAGCGAAGAACGATCTCACCGTCACGCAGGCAAGCAGCCATGCGACGGTTGGGATAGCAGTTGCCGCCAGCCTGGATCAGGCCGGTGTTCTCGCAAATCATGCCGGTCACAGCATCGGAAACGATGCAGGAGGCATTGGAGGTGATGGCGTTCACAGCGTCGAGGCGCTTGTTGCCTTCGGCAACGAAGCCCTTGAGGGAAGCCAGTTCACCGCCACCGATGGGAGCAGTTTTAGCGTCGGCGCTAACGACGGCGCGGGAGAATGCGTCGAGCATTGGAAAGCAGGACATTTAGGGGCTGGTAGCCGCCAATCCAGCAGTCAGGACCCGTTCAGGAGCTCTGGCCATTGGCTTCAACCCGAGGGCCGAAGGTTTGGTGGCTTAGTGCTGGACCTCGAAAGGTCCGGCGCTCAGCAAAAGTAAGCCGCTTCTCCCGCCAAGTACCCCATGCAGGGCAGATCACGCAAACCTTCGTCATGGAGGAAGCAAAAACACCGCTAACTCCAGTGCTCCACTTAAAAAGCGGTGAAAGCCTCTTCCCTCCAATCGCGCAACTCGAGAGCAAAACAACGGGATCTTCCAATTCACTTCATCTTTGACTCATCTATTTAATGGGCTCTTCTGCAGCCCGTAGGCTCCACAAATTCCTGCCCAAACCATGACCGACGCGTCCGCCCAGGAACTCAAGGAATCCATTGAGGAGCTCACCGCCTATCGCGATCGCCTGAAGCAAGACGTGATCGGCATGGGGCAAAAATTGAAGCTGCCCCAGAAGAAAATCGACGCCACCCTCGCCGACCATCCCGAACTGCAGCGCATCGAAGGCATCCTTCAGCAACTGCAGGATCAGATCGCGCAGCAGGGGAGCTGATGCCTCACTTGACCCCACCGATGTGCATGGCGGATTTCTTCGCCGCCAGTCGCGGCACCTGGATGACCCGCCGAGCCGTGCACCATCTGGATCACCAGGACGACGAATTCGCTGACTCCAACCTCGTCATCGAACCGTTCGGCAGCAGCGATCCTGTGCTGACGCAGATTTGCTCCAACCTCGGGGTCGCCACGTCAGACGCTGCAGGCGGTGCGCGGTTCTGGTGGGAAAGCAATCTCAAAGAAGGAGCCCGCAGCGACGACCACGCCGCCGTGCTGATTGACGCGCCACACAAAGAGGATCCCCGCCGGGGATTCCTGCTGCGCGACAAGGGTTACGTCGAGAAGCAATCGGTGGTGAGCACGTACACCTTCGCCGATGACGGAGTCCTCACGATCACAACCCGCTACGACACCAATGTGGGCATCGAACGCTGCTGGTTCGTGACCGATGACCTGCGCATGCGGGTGAGCTCCGTGCAGTGCCTGGATGGCGTCTCGATGACGACGTATTGCACGGAATTCCGCTGCCCCTCAGCCGGCGACCTCACAGCACTGCGCCAGCAAGCTGAAGCCCTGCAGGCAGACATCGATGCAACGGAGCCTGGCTGATGTTTGACCCCTTCCTGCAGGAACTGGAGAACGGCATCCGCAGCCGAGGTGGTGAGCCCATTGCCGTTCCTGAAGGACTTGCCCATCAGCAATCCACAAAAACTGGGAGCCATATCAATAGTTGGCTCTGGCAAGTGCCCGGTTTCCGGCGTTGGAGAGTCACGCGACTTGATGCTGGAGACAGCCTCCAGGTGCTGAATTCCGTGGCCTACCCATCACCGGATCACGATCACCCGCTGCTGGGCATCGACCTGCTTTGGTTCGGAGCGCGCCAGAAATTGGTGGCCGTCCTCGACTTCCAGCCGTTGTCTCAGGAGCCCGCCTATTTCGATCGTCATTACAGCGGCCTCAAAGCACTGCACGATCAGTTCCCTGATCTGAGCGGAGAAGAGACGATGCGGTCGTTTGACCCCAATCAATATTTCTCTCCCTGGCTGCTGTTCTGCCGTGGCGGCGCTGAGCAGGCCGAAGCCTCACTGCCCAAGGCATTCACGCCGTTTTTAGCGGCGTACTGGTCGCTGCATGATCAAGCCAAAGCGAGCAGCAGTGCTCTTGATCCAGACAGCGTGCTGAAGCTTCAGCAGGCCTACGACGTGTACAGCGCTGAACGGGATCCAGCCCACGGCTTGTTTACCAGCCATTTCGGCAAAGACTGGTCGGACCGCTTCCTCCACGATTTCCTCTTCCCTGCCAGCCAGCCCGCATGACCGCCTCCACCCGCAGCGACAGCCTTGCCCCCATACAGATCGACGGTTGGCGCTGGCAACCCTTCCTCGATCAGGCCATCGCAGCGCTGGAACCGCTGACTCCCGAGGCCTATCCGGTGCCAACTGATTTTCTCGAGAAGCACGGAACGACCGGATCCAAAGCCAAACCAGTCCCGGTGACCACGGCCACCTGGGCCTGCTCCACACAAAAGCTTCGGCAGGTGCGAGCGGCCTGCGTTGAAGCCGGAGCGTCCGCATCCGTGCTCAATTTTGTGATCAATCCCAGCTGCCGCTACGACCTCCCCTTTTTCGGGGCCGATCTGGTGACACTCCCCAATGGCCATCTGCTGGCGCTCGATCTGCAACCAGCCCTGAAAGAAGACGCAGCCCACACGCAAGGGGTTTGGCATCGGCTGATGCCGATCTTTGATCGATGGAAGGCTGAGCTGCCGGATGGAGGCCCCATCCCCGATGAAGCCAAGCCCTACTTCTCACCCGCCTTTCTCTGGACCAGGATCCCCCTTGGAGACGAAGGTGATGCCCTGATCCAAGCGGTGATTCGCCCGGCTTTCGAGGAATATCTCAACCTCTATCTATCTCTCGTGGCCGAAGCAAAGCCTGTGGACGATGTCCGCGCGGACCTGCTCCTGGGCGGCCAGAAGCGCTACACGGCCTATCGCGCCGAAAAGGATCCGGCCCGCGGCATGCTCAGCCGGTTCTATGGGAGCGAGTGGACCGAGGCGTACATCCACGACGTGCTCTTCGA
>JADHMX010000099.1 GCA_016779825.1 Synechococcus sp. BS301-5m-G53
TCATTGATCCCGCCGTGATTGATGCCATGGTCGAGGAATTCAGGCGTCAGGATCCTGTGCCTGCGGTCGTGACCCCCGTCTACGGGCTCAAGCCCGATTCGGTCCACAACCCCAATGTTGTGAAGACCTTGCTGGCCCATGACGGTCGCGCCCTTTATTTTTCCCGCTCCGCGATTCCCCATGTGCGTGATGTGGCCGAGCCGGATTGGCATCAGCACACCACTTACTGGGGGCATGTGGGCATGTACGGCTTCCGGGGAGACGTCCTGGCCGCCTGGGATCAGTTGCCTGCTTCCCCTCTTGAGGATCTCGAACGGCTCGAGCAGCTGCGGCTGATTGAGGCAGGGCTCACCATTGCCACCTTCCCGGTTCAGGGAACCTCTCTTTCTGTGGACACCGCCGAGCAGCTTGAGCAGGCCCGCGCGATGGTCTGACTCGCGGACGAAACCGGAAAAGATCAATACCTTGAGGCTTCAGCTCAAACCCCCTCCATTGGGGTCGAAGTGTCGTGTCCGATCTGAAGTGCCCTTTCAGTGGTCATACCGGAGCCGTCACCGCATCGGCCCATACGGGAAATCGCCAGTGGTGGCCCAATCAGATTGACCTTGGTCTGCTGCACCAGCACCATCCGGCCTCAAATCCATTGGGTGACACTTTTGATTACCCCGCTGCATTTGCTGGCTTGAACCTGGAGGCCTTGAAGGCAGATCTGGCGGCACTGATGACCGACTCCCAGGACTGGTGGCCGGCGGACTGGGGACATTACGGCGGTCTGTTCATTCGTATGGCCTGGCACAGCGCGGGTACCTACCGCGGCGCAGACGGTCGCGGTGGCGCCGGTCATGGCAACCAGCGCTTCGCTCCCCTCAACAGCTGGCCAGACAACACCAACCTTGACAAGGCACGACGGTTGCTCTGGCCGCTGAAGCGGAAGTACGGCAATGCCATTTCATGGGCTGACTTGATCATCCTCAGTGGCAACGTTGCACTGGAATCCATGGGGTTTCGCACGTTCGGCTTCGCCGGCGGCCGCACCGACATTTGGCAGCCCGAAGAGGATGTGTTCTGGGGCAAGGAAACCGAGTGGCTCACCGATGAGCGCCACACCACTGAGGGATCGCTTGATCAGCCCCTGGCGGCTGTTGAGATGGGGCTGGTCTACGTCAACCCTGAGGGCCCCCACGGCCACCCGGATCCAGTGGCCTCCGGTCCAGAAGTCCGGGATACCTTCGCGCGGATGGGAATGACGGTTGAGGAGACCGTTGCCCTTGTCGCTGGTGGCCACACCTTCGGTAAATGCCACGGTGCAGCGCCGGTATCACAGCTGGAGGCGGAACCGGAGGGGGCAGAACTTCATCAGCAGGGCCTGGGTTGGCACAACCGCTTCGAGAGCGGCAAGGGGGAACACACCATCACCAGTGGCATTGAGGGGGCCTGGAAACCCCATCCCACCCGGTGGGATCAGGGCTACTTCGAGATGATGTTTACCTACGAATGGGAATTGACGAAGAGTCCGGCGGGAGCCTGGCAGTGGGTGGCCAAAGATGTGAAGCCGGAGCACATGATTCCGGATGCCCATGTCCCCGGTCGTGCGTCGGCGCCGATCATGACCACAGCGGATCTGTCACTGCGTCATGACCCGCTGATGGAGCCGGTGGCCCGTCGTTTTCATCAGGATCAGGACGCTTTCGCTGATGCGTTTGCCCGGGCCTGGTTCAAGCTCACCCACAGGGATTTGGGGCCCCGGGCTCTTTACCTGGGTGCCGATGTGCCGGAGGAGGTTCAGATCTGGCAGGACCCCGTTCCAACCTTGGATCATCCCTTGATCGGTGCGGCTGAGATCCACGCACTGAAGCAGAAGCTTCTGGCCACCGGTTGCAGTGTGGGTGCACTGGTGGCTACCGCATGGGGGGCTGCTTCAACATTCCGTGGATCCGATCGACGCGGTGGTGCCAATGGCGCCCGGATCCGCTTGCAACCTCAAAACACTTGGGAGGTGAACGATCCCGAGCAGTTGCGCAGTGTGCTTCAAGCGCTGGAGACGGTGCAGCAGCAGTTCAATGCTGAAGCCACCGGTGGTCAACGGGTGTCCATGGCGGATTTGATCGTGCTGGCCGGATCCGCTGCTGTGGAGCAGGCGGCTGCTGCCGCTGGTCACAGCGTGATGGTCCCGTTCTTGCCCGGACGGACGGATGCATCCGCGGATCAGACCGATACCGCATCGTTCAATCTGCTCAAGCCGATTGCCGATGGTTTCCGGAACTGGCAGCGCAGTGGGCTGCCGCTTCGCGCGGAAGAGTGCCTGGTGGACCGTGCCCAACAGCTCGGCCTCAGTGCGCCGGAGATGACGGTGCTGCTGGCCGGCTTGCGGGTTTTGGGAGCCAACAGCGGCGGCAACAGCCAAGGGGTCTTGACCGATCGCGTTGGCGTACTGAGCAACGATTTCTGCGTGAATCTGCTCGATATGTCGATCCGTTGGTCGCCGACCAGTGAGGCGATGGAGGGTTACATCGGTCGGGATGCCCAAGGCTCCGAGCGTTGGACCGCCAGCCGTGCCGATCTGGTGTTTGGTTCCAACAGTCAGCTGCGAGCCATCGTGGAGGTCTACGCCCAGGACGATGGCGCCAGCCGTTTTGTCAGCGACTTCGTTCAGGCCTGGGTGAAGGTGATGAACCTCGATCGCTTCGAGGATCGTTGAGGAATCCCCTCCTTCAGTCGTTGCGGTCTTTCCAGCCGTCGCGGCGTAGTCGTCCCCAGCGGCCACGCGCCTGAAGGATGCGCTCCGCCAGTTCCCGGACGGCACCATGGCCGCCATGGCGGCGGAGCACCGCATTGGCACCGCGCCTGACAGGTCGACAGGCGTCGGCGGGTGTGAACAAAAGTCCGACCACCGGCCGAACGGCCAGATCGTTGAGGTCATCGCCCACAAAGGCCGTTTGCTCGGCGCTCACACCCAGTTGGTTTTGCAGGGCCGTGAGGGCAGCTGGCTTGTCCTTAATGCCGACAAGGCAATGGCTGATGCCCAGTTGCCGGGCCCGTACTTCCGTCGCTCCTCCCTGGCCACCACTGAGGAAAGCGATCTGAAGCCCCGCTTGTTGCAGCAGCCGGATCCCAAGGCCATCGCGCACATCGAAGCGCTTGCTCAGCTGCCCTTCGGCGTCGAACCAGAGGCCCCCATCGGTGAGCACGCCATCCACATCCAGCACGAGCAGCTGAATTGTTTTCAGGCGGCGATGCAGCAACCACCAGCGCAGTTTGTTCACGCGAGTCCGGCCTGAACCAGATCATGCAGGCGCAGCAGGCCCATCAGCTGGTGCTCTTGGTTCACCACGGGCAGCACAGAGATTGGTTTTTTCCGGTTGTGTTCCATCTGTGCCAAGGCTTTTACCACCAAAACATCTGCCTTGACCGTGATCGGATCGGCGGTCATCAGATCCTTTGCCGTTAGTTGGCTCCAGGTTTCAGCACCGTGATCCTGCAGGGCACGGCGCAGATCTCCATCGGTGAGGATTCCGAGCAGGCTGCCCGGGCTGTCTGGGTTCTCGACCCAGCCACTGCCGATGCCGTCGCGGGTCAGCCCGCCGATCACTTCCGGCAAGGGGGTGTGGGGCTGAAGAGGATGCAGTTGGCTGGCAGGAACCATTAAGTCGGCGGCCGTGAGCGTCAGTTGCTTGCCCAGGGATCCGGCGGGGTGATTCAGGGCGAAATCCGCCGGTGAGATGCCACGGCGTTCCATCCAGACTGCTGCCAGGGCATCGCCGATGGCCATGGCCACGGCGGTGCTGGCGGTGGGCGCCAGGTTCAGGGGACACACTTCCCGGTCCACGCCTGCTTCCAGCACCACGTCACTGCCGCGAGCCAAGGACGAGTCAGCCCGTCCAACGATGGCGATCCGTCCGGTTCCGCGTCGGGTGAGGTGGGGCAGCACCTCCAACAGTTCGGTGGTTTCACCGCTGTTGGACAGCAGTAGGCAGACGTCCTCGGCAGCCACCACACCCAGATCCCCATGGAGTGCGTCCGTGGGATTGAGGAACAGGGCCATGAGCCCGATCGAGGAGAAGGTGGCCGCAATCTTGCGGGCCACAATGCCGCTCTTGCCCACGCCGGTGATCACAAGCTTGGCCTTGCGATCTGCACACCGCTCTAGAAGGGAAAGGGCGGCTTCCACTTGCTCGCTGCTGAGGCGTTCGGCAGCAGTGGCGATCGCCGAGGCTTCCTCCTCAAGACAGCGGGTGAGAGCGGACAAGGACGAAATCCGTGATGATCAACGCATTCTCCCGCACGCCCCGCAATGGATCTTCCAGGTGTGCCGTCTTCCGTTCTGGAGGCGTTGCAGGGAGCGGCTCGATCTCTCGGTATCCCGCGGCTGGCGCTAGTTGGTGGCGTGGTGCGTGATCAGCTTCTGCATCAGCGCTGCGGTCGTGCCTGGTCGGGTGTTGCTGATCTGGACTGGGTGGTGGAGGGGGATGCCGCTGCGCTTGTGGCGGAACTGGTTCGCCAGCTCGGCTCCGAACGCATCACCAATGTTCAGGAGCATGGGTCCTTCGGCACGGTGGCCCTACAGCTGGATGGGATCCCGTTGGATCTGGCGACGGCGCGACAAGAGCACTACCCCGCCCCCGCCGAAAATCCTGTGGTGCGAGCGGGCACCCTTGGGGCTGACCTCGCGCGCCGCGATTTCACGGTCAATGCCATGGCTCTCGATCTGGTGACCGGTGAACTGGTCGATCTCCACCATGGCCAGGAGGATCTGGCATCAGGACAGCTGCAGTTTCTGCACGCGGGCAGCGTGCAGGACGATCCCACTCGGGTGATTCGAGCCGCCCGCTACGCCGCGAGGCTCGGTTTCCAGCTCGAAGAGGAGAGCTGTGCACAGATTCGCAGCACCATTCAGCAGTGGCCCTGGGGTTGGCGTCATGGAGATGCGGCGTTGGAGGCACCGCCGGCCCTCGCGACTCGACTGCGGATGGAGTTGGAGCGGCTGCTGGAGCGGGAACCCTGGCCACAGGCGCTGGACCTGCTGGAGCAGTGGCAGGCACTGCCGCTGTTGGATTCCCAGCTTCAGCAGGATCCACGGCGCACGCAGCGCTTGCGCTGGGCTCAACGGCTCGGCCTCCCTCTGATGCCGGCGTTTCTCTTGGGAGCAGCAGATCCGCTTGGAGCTGCGCAACGGTTGCAGATTCCCGGTAAACAAGAGCAATGGCTGCAGCAGTGCGAAGCCCTTCGCGACTGGCTGGTCGAGACGCCCCCAGCTTTGGACGCCAATCCGTCGATCTGGTCGACGGCCCTCGAGCAACAGGGTTGCTCACCGGAGGGGGTGGCTCTTGCGGTGACCCTCCGCCCGCCGCAATGGAAACCTCTGCTGCGCTGGTGGGGACGCTGGCGGCGGATTCAGGCGCGCCAAACGGCGCGTGACCTGATCGCTGAGGGCTGGCAGCCGGGGCCTGCCATCGGTGAGGAGTTGCGCCGGCAGCGCAGCGCAGCGCAGGACCGCAGCCGATGAGACGCAGCTGGTTTGTGTTGTTGGGGGCGTTGTGCCTGGCCTTTGTCCTGCGGGTCTTGTTGTTGATCGATGCCACAGCGCTGTGGAGCGATGAGCTCTATAGCGTCGGCAAGAGTTTTCAGCCCAGCTTCAGCAACTTGCTGGCGATGCTGCGGGAGGACACGCATCCCCCGGCGTATTACGGCCTGCTCTGGTTTTGGGGACATCTGGTCGGTCAGAGTCCGGTCAGCCTGCGCTTGCTGTCCTGGCTGGCGTATCTGGCCGGTGGCCTGGTGATGATCCGTCAGGCGATGGCCCTCGGCCAGGTGGGTGCCAGGGTGAAGGTTGGAGTGGTCGCAGCGCTCCTGGCCTTCTGCAGTCCCTATCCGATTCGGTTCGCGATCGAGGGCAAGAGCTATGCCTTG
>JADHMX010000100.1 GCA_016779825.1 Synechococcus sp. BS301-5m-G53
ATTTGAGCAGTAACCCTGGCCGGAAACGCCGCGGATGTCGGCTGATTGTTGTTTCAGCACCCTCCTCTCCGCTGCCCAGCGGGGATGGTTGGCCTGTGACAGTGATGAAGCGCTGCTCAGCCTGGCTGTGCCGATCGAAGGGATCGACCCGCTTCTGGCCTTGCCGCAGCTGGCGGAACAGGAAAGCCTGCAGGTGCTGTGGGACAGCGCCCCGGGCCTCTGCCTGGCCGCCGCAGGGCCCTGCCAGCAACTGGAACTGGCGGGCAGCCGTCGCTTTGAGCAGGCCCAGCGCTTCGCCGATCTCTGCCTCAGCCGCCTGCACGACACCGCACCAGACAGCCCGGCCCATGCACGACCCCGGGTGCTGCTTCGCTTCAGCTTCTTCGATCAGGTGAGTGAACGCCGCCGCAGTGAAGCGGTGGTGCCCTCGGTGCAGGCGGTGCTGCCCCGCTGGCAGCTGAGCCGTCAGGGACGCAGCGGCTGGCTGCGGCTCAACGGAGTCGTGAGCAGTGCAGCGGACTGCCGCGAACTAGCGGAACAGCTCTGGCTGAAGCACGAACAACTGCTCCAGACGCCACCCACACCAACCAGGCTCAAGCCTCAGGCCCTGGTGGCGGCGACGGAACCAGACACCTGGCGCCAGCGCTACGCCGCAGCCCTCAACCGCGGCATTGATCTGGTCAACAACGGCGACCTGCACAAATTGGTGTTGGCCGTGCGGCACCGCATCGTTCTGGCCGACACCTTCGACCCCTTGCCGCTGTTGAAACGGCTGCGGCGGCAACAGGCGGGAAGCTGCCGTTTCCTCTGGCAGCGCCATGCGGGGGATGCCTTCTTCGGTGCATCCCCGGAACGGCTGCTCAGCTTGCGCGCCGGTTGGCTGCGCAGTGATGCCCTGGCCGGCACGGCGGGGCAGGGGGATTCCGGCGCTCAACTGCTGCGCTCCGACAAAGACCGCCGCGAACACGAATTGGTGGTGGAAACCATCACCGACCAACTGCGCCGCAATGGCTTGACCCCACGCCGCCGCCGTCAACCCCAACTGGCCCGTCACGGCAACCTCACCCACCTGCACACGCCGATCACGGCGGAGACCCACGGACAGCCCGTGTTGGCGCTTGCCGAACAACTGCACCCCACCCCCGCCGTTGCCGGGTTGCCCCGCCGTGAAGCGATGGCCTGGTTGCGCACCCTGGAACCCTTTGAACGGGGCAGTTATGCGGCACCGATCGGCTGGATCGACAGGGCCGGTGATGCAGAACTGCGGGTGGCGATCCGCTGCGGTCACGCCCGGGGCTGCGAGCTGGACCTCACCGCCGGAGCCGGCCTGGTGCGGGGGTCCATTGCCGAGCGGGAGCTGCAGGAAGTGGGGCTGAAGCTGGCGGTGCTGGCCGACCAGCTGGAACTTCAGACCAGCGCGCGCAACCGCTCGATCGTCTGATCGGCCAGAGGCTGGTTCATCAGCCGCTCCACTTCACGCACCCCGGTGGGGCTGGTGACGTTGATTTCGCTGAGCATGCCGCCGATGACATCGATGCCGACGAAGAACAATCCCTCCGCCCGCAGCGCCGGGGCCAGGGCTGCACAGATCTGACGCTCCCGCTCGGTGAGTTCCGTGGCCTCCGCCTGACCCCCCACAGCCAGATTGCTGCGGAATTCCCCCGCTGACGGGCGCCGGTTGATCGCTCCCAGGGGATCACCATCCACCAGCAGGATGCGCTTGTCGCCTTCGCTCACGGACGGCAGAAAGGCCTGGGCCATCACCGGCAAGCGTTCCTGCTCCGTCACCAGCTCCAGCAGAGCTTTCAAGCCCGGCGCCTGGCCGTTGACCCGAATCACGCCCAGGCCGGCGCGACCCCCCAGGGGTTTGAGCACGATCTCCTGCTGCTCCTGGGCAAACAACAGCAGTTCAGACACCCGCCCCGCCACCAGGGTGGGGGCCATCCAGCGGCTGAAGCGCAACGCCCCCAGCTTTTCATTCCAGCTGCGCAGCGCACTGGGGCGATTGAGCACCCGCACCCCAGCCCGCTCGGCCACCTCCAGCAGATGGGTGGCGTACAGATACGCCTCATCCACGGGCGGATCCTTGCGCATCCAGATCACATCAAAACCAGCCAGGGTCTGACGTTCCGCCACCCCAACCGTGATCCAGGGTTGTGGGGTTACTGGCAGGGCGAGGGCGAGGGGTTCATCCCCCCGGGCAATCAGATCAGAAGGCGTACAGGCCCACACCTCATCGCCGGCCCGATGGGCGGCCTGCATCAGCGCGGCGGAGGAATCCTTGGCTGGATTGATCTGCCCCAGCGGATCCAGAACGAACAGCTGGCGCATCGATCAGGCCTTCAGCAGCGCATCGAGCTCACCGGCGCGATCCAGGGCGTGGAGGTCGTCACAGCCACCGATGTGGCGATCATCGATGTACACCTGCGGAACGCTGCGGCGACCATCACCACGGGACGCCATGGCATCCCGGGCGGACTCATCCCCATCGACGCTGTGTTCGGTGTAGCTCACCCCCTTGCGATCCAGGAGCCCCTTGGCACGGACGCAGAACGGGCAGGTTTGCCAGGTGTAGATCTCAACCTTGGCCATAGCGTTGGTGATGCCAGTGGTCGGATCCTATGCAGCAACTGCGCTGATAGCGTCAGAAGCTGATCAGGGCCGAGTCCTTGCTGGATCTCACCGACTTCAAACGCGACCTTTCTGAGCTCACTGACCGCCTGGGCCATGCCCAGGACTGTCTTTGACGTTCCTGCACTAAACGCAAGGCAACAGGATCTCGAACAACTCGCGGCCCAGCCCGATTTCTGGGATGACCAGCAGAACGCCCAGAAGCAGATGCGGCGTCTGGATGAGGTGAAGGCCCAGCTGGCTCAGCTGGCCGGATGGCGCGGTGCGGTCGATGACGCCCAGGCCACCCTTGAGCTCTACGAGCTGGAGCCCGACGACGACCTGCTGCAGGAGGCCCAGAACGGCCTGAACCAGCTGCGCCAAGGTCTGGACCGCTGGGAGCTGGAGCGCCTGCTCAGCGGCGAATACGACAAAGAGGGTGCCGTCCTCAGCATCAATGCAGGGGCCGGCGGAACCGACGCCCAGGACTGGGCCCAGATGCTGCTGCGCATGTACACCCGCTGGGCGGAAGACCACGGCATGAAGGTGACCGTGGACGAACTTTCCGAAGGGGAAGAAGCCGGGATCAAGAGCTGCACGATCGAGATCGAAGGGCGCTACGCCTACGGCTACCTGCGCAACGAGAAAGGCACCCATCGCCTGGTGCGCATCTCACCGTTCAACGCCAACGACAAGCGCCAAACCAGCTTTGCCGGTGTGGAGGTGATGCCCAAGCTTGAGGAGGACGTCAAGCTCGACATTCCTGAAAAGGACCTGGAGATCACCACCAGCCGCTCGGGCGGCGCGGGAGGCCAGAACGTGAACAAGGTGGAAACGGCTGTGCGCATCCTGCACATCCCCACCGGGCTGTTTGTGCGCTGCACCCAGGAACGCTCCCAGCTCCAGAACAAGGAAAAGGCGATGGCGTTGCTGATGGCCAAATTGCTGGTGATCGCCCAGGAGCAACGGGCGGCCGAAATCGCCGACATCCGCGGCGACATCGTTGAAGCGGCCTGGGGCAACCAGATCCGCAACTACGTGTTTCAGCCATACCAAATGGTGAAAGACCTGCGCACCAATCAAGAAACCAACGATGTGCAAGCGGTGATGGATGGGGCCCTCGACCCGTTCATCGACGCCTCTTTGCGCCAGGGTGTCGACAGCCCCGGCGCAGACGCCGATTCCTGACCCCATGGCCACCGAGAGCACCCCACCGCCGAGCTTCGTCAAACAGGCCATGCGCAACATGGTGCGCAAGGGCAGCAAGAGCCTGTTTCACTTCGGCCTCACCGCCATGGGATTGCTCGGCTTCATCACTCTCGTGGCTTGGCTGGGGCGTCCGACCCTGCCCGGGTAGGCATGGAGCTCGACCTTGCGCTGGACCAGGAGGGAGTGGCGCTGGAACCCTCCGACAGTTCCGACCTGCTCGATGAAACGGCCTGGCTCCAGCAGTTGAAGTATTGGCTCAACTGCATCTGCAGGGATGAGAGCCTGGACTGCCCAAGCCTGGTGCGTGGGGCGGAAGAGCTGAGCTTGGGGCTGCGCTTCACCGATGACACCAGCATTGCGGAGTTGAACAGCGCCTGGCGCCAGAAAACAGGCCCCACGGATGTGTTGTCGTTTGCGGCTCTCGACGACGCCGGCGACTGGATGGAGGGCCCCAGCATCGAACTGGGAGACATCGTCGTTTCCCTGGAAACGGCCCGGCGTCAGGCCCTGGAGCAGGGCCACAGCCTGGAGCGAGAACTGCGCTGGCTGGTGAGCCATGGCCTGCTGCATCTGCTGGGCTGGGACCATCCCGATGACACCAGCCTCGCTGCGATGCTCGCCCTGCAGGAAAGGCTTCTCGGGGATGGGTGGTCTGGACAACCCGGGTAGTCTGCGGTGAGCGGGCGCGTGCCCTGCGGAGTCCAAGATCCGTTCCGATGACCACCGAATCGCCCCGGACACCATCCGCAGACGCCGCTTCGGAGGAGGTGGCAATGGTGCCCAACGGAATGCGACGACGGGGCAGCTGGCGCATCGCCGGTGATCTGCCGTCGAGTTTTCGCTACGCCGCCCAAGGCCTCGGCTACGCCTTCCTCACCCAACGCAACTTCCGCATCCATGTGGTGACGGCGCTGGTGGTGTTTGGTCTGGCCATCTGGCTGGAACTGGATCTGATCCGCCTGGCCGTGCTGGTGCTTACGGTGGCGGCCGTTCTGGTGTTGGAGCTGCTGAACACAGCGATGGAAGCGGTGGTGGATCTGGCCATTGGCCGGCGCTATCACCCCTTGGCCCGCATCGCCAAAGACTGTGCTGCTGCAGCCGTGCTGACGGCAGCCATCAGCTCTTTGCTGATCGCTCTGTTCCTCCTGCTTCCGCCGCTCTTGCTCCGCCTGGGGCTCTGACTCCCCGATTCGCAGATGCTGCTGGTCATCGACAACTACGACAGCTTCACCTTCAACCTGGTGCAGTACTTCGGTGAGCTCGCTGCCCAGCATCCGGTGGCAGCTGATCTGCAGGTGCATCGCAACGACACCATCAGCCTCGAGCAGATCCGAACCCTGAAGCCCGACGCGATCCTGCTCTCTCCAGGGCCAGGCGACCCGGATCAATCGGGCGTCTGCCTCGACATCCTCAAAGAGCTTTCAGCAACGGTGCCCACCCTGGGGGTATGCCTCGGCCATCAGGCCATCGCCCAGGTGTACGGCGGCCGGGTGGTGCGCGCCCAGCAGCAGATGCACGGCAAGACCTCACCGGTGCTGCACAAGGGCGAGGGCGTGTTCGCGGGCCTGCCCCAACCGCTGACGGCCACCCGTTACCACTCGCTGATCGCCGAACGCGACACCCTGCCGGACTGCCTCGAGGTGACCGCCTGGCTCGAGGACGGCACGATCATGGGCCTGCGGCACCGCGACCATCACCACCTCCAAGGGGTGCAGTTCCACCCCGAAAGCGTGCTCACCGAGCAAGGCCACCAACTGCTGGCCAACTTCTTGCGGGAAGCCGAGGGATAACGCTGTTAGCGTCCACAGCAAGTTCAAAACCCCCCATGTCCGTCCTGCGTTCTGCTGTGACCGCCGCTGCAGGCCTGGCACTCGGCCTAACGTCTCCGGCTTTGGCAGGCGGTGGGGTGTCGATCAGCAGCTATGGGCAACGGTCCCTGCTGATCCAGGGGGGCGGCC
>JADHMX010000101.1 GCA_016779825.1 Synechococcus sp. BS301-5m-G53
GGAGGACTGCGCCGGCACCCCTGATCTGATCTTGATCGGCACCGGCACCGAACTGGACCTCTGCGTCCAGGCCGCCAAGCAGCTCACCGCTGGAGGCAAGAAGGTGCGTGTGGTGTCAATGCCTTGCGTGGAACTGTTCGACGAGCAGACCGACGCCTACAAGGAAGAGGTGCTCCCGAACGCCGTGCGCAAGCGCATGGTGGTGGAAGCCGCTGAATCCATCGGCTGGCACCGCTTCATCGGACTGGATGGCGACAGCGTCACCATGAACCGCTTCGGTGCTTCCGCCCCCGGCGGCAAGTGCCTCAAGGAATTCGGCTTCACTGTGAGAACGTGGTGGCCAAAGCCAAGGCTCTGCTGGGCTGATCCGGAGAAGGCTTCAAAACAAAGCCCCCCTGCCGTGGCAGGGGGGCTTTTCTTATGCCGCAAACCAGTGGCCTCGTACAAAAAAACCCGACGTCCTAACGGACGTCGGGCCAATGACTCGATTTAGAGAAGGCGATCAATCAGCTTTATCGAGCTTGACCGGGGTGAGCTCGGCAGCGCCTGCTTTGGTTTCCAGAACCTTCTCCAAACCTTCGAGATCCTCATCAGTGATCTTGGTCTGCATCGGGCAGTGCTTCGGTCCGCACATGGAGCAGAACTCCGCCTGCTTGTAGATATCGGCCGGCAGGGTTTCATCGTGATACTCCTTGGCCCGCTCGGGGTCCAAGGACAGCTCAAACTGCTTGTTCCAGTCGAAGGCATAACGGGCCCGGCTGAGCTCGTCATCACGGTCCCGAGCACCGGGACGGTGACGGGCGATGTCAGCCGCATGGGCAGCGATCTTGTAAGCGATCAGGCCTTCGCGCACATCCTCGGCATTGGGCAAGCCGAGGTGCTCCTTCGGGGTCACATAACAGAGCATCGCCGTGCCATGCCAACCGGCCATCGCCGCACCGATCGCGGAGGTGATGTGGTCGTAACCGGGAGCAATGTCTGTAACCAGGGGACCGAGCACGTAGAAGGGCGCCTCATTGCACTCCTCCATCTGCTTTTTGACGTTGAACTCGATCTGGTCGAGGGGCACATGTCCAGGGCCCTCCACCATCACCTGCACGTCGTGCTTCCAGGCGCGACGAGTGAGTTCACCGAGAGTATGCAGTTCGGCCAGCTGGGCAGCGTCCGAAGCATCGTGCTGGCAACCGGGGCGTAGTGAGTCACCCAGGGAGAAGGTGCAGTCGTAGCGCTTGAAGATCTCGCAGATGTCGTCAAACCGCGTGTAAAGCGGGTTCTGACGGTGGTGATAGAGCATCCACTGAGCAAGAATCCCGCCGCCGCGGCTGACGATGCCGGTGATGCGTCCCTTCACCTTGGGCAGGTGCTCAATCAGCAGGCCGGCATGGATGGTCTGGTAATCAACGCCCTGCTGGCAGTGCTTCTCGATGATGTGAAGGAAGTCATCCTCATCCAGCTTCTCGATCGAGCCATGGACGCTCTCCAGCGCCTGATAAACAGGCACCGTGCCGATCGGCACTGGAGATGCACCAATGATCGCGGTGCGCACCTCATCGAGGTTGACGCCGCCGGTGGAGAGATCCATCACGGTGTCGGCGCCGTACTTCACCGCCAGTTTCAGCTTCTTCACTTCCTCGGCGGCATCCGAGGCATTGGGGGAAGCGCCGATGTTGGCGTTCACTTTGCACTTGCTGGCGATGCCGATCGCCATCGGCTCCAAATTGGTGTGGTTGATGTTGGCCGGGATGATCATCCGTCCCCGGGCCACTTCTTCCATCACCAGCGACTCGGGCAGGTTCTCCCGCTTGGCCACATGGGCCATTTCTTCGGTCACAACGCCTTGGCGGGCGTAATGCATCTGAGAGACGTTGGCCTGGCCCTTGCGGGACTCAACCCAGGAAGCGCGCATGATCTGAGGTGCGACGGACAGCCCAGGGGTCGACGTTGTAGCCGTGGATCACGCTCAAACACTTCCCTGCGCCGGCATGACCCGGTATCAGGTTCGGAGGGTGTGATCTCAGTCTGGGTTTTGGTGAAACCCAGACACCCCTAGTGATAGTTGAACGCTAGCAAGCTCTGCTCAAAGGCTCGTTCAGCTGGCTTGCAAACCATTGAGGACCGCAGCCACCACACGGTGATCGCTGTCCTGCTGAAGGGATTGCAACAGGCCTCTGGCCTTTGCCCCGATGGGGGCGTTGCCTCCTTCCCGAACGATCCGACTGAGGATCTCAGCCCCACTCACCCGCACCGTGCCATCGGCATCGGCTATCGCCATGGTCGCCAACTCCAGCAACCAACCCAGATCAATGTCGGGCTGTTCCGCCAAGGCAGACATGATGCTGCAGCGCACCAACCAGGCGTCATCGGCTTCAAAGGCCGAACGCAGCAAGGGCCAAGCCCGTCCCACCCCGTAGCTGGCCAGGGCATTGGCGGCCTCGGCCCGAACATTGGGGTCCTCATCGGCTGTGATCAACGCACTCAAAACAGCCCAACCCTGCTCAGTGCGCTTGTAGCCCAGGCCGCTGCAACTCAAGGAGCGCACCAGAAATGGCTTTTGCTCTGTGCCCAGCACCAACAAGGGCACCGCCTCCGCATCAGAACAATGGCGAAGCTGAGTGATCGCCGGCATCGCCTTCACCGGATCGCCACTGGCAATGGCCTGGCGCATGGCATCGAGATCAGGCTTCTGTGGACCGGACTCACTCATGGCTTGCTGCCGGGGGCGCGCGCCCGCTGAAGATCAGTCAACAGCCTGGCGCGGCGACGCTGCCGGCCGAGAGCACTGCTGATGATCAGGCCCGAACCAACGAATACAGCGGGCAGCACCTGCACCCGGTCCTTGCCCTGGCGCTGCTGGGTGGCCAGCAGGGCAAGCAGGATCAGCAGCGGTGCCCCGAGAGAGACCCAGATCACTGCGCGGCGTTGGTTCATGACGAAGCGTTCTCCGCAATCCAAGCCAGCAGCGTGGCCGTGAGCACCGCAATGCCAACGCCAAGGGCGTCTTCCTCCAAGGCAAAGGCCCCGTTGTGCAGCGGAGCACACCCTTCGGGCCCGGCCACCCCAAGCCGCACCATCATTCCCGGCACATCCCGCAGCAGCTCAGCAAAGTCTTCGGCTCCCAGGGAGGGTTGCTCCACCGGCAGCACCTTGTCGCGGCCAAGACACTCCACAGCACAGCGTTCCAGCAAAGTCGTGAGCTGCGGGTCGTTGTGCACCGGCGGGGCAATACAGCGGTAGTTCACCACAGCTGTGCCCCCTCCGCTGGAACAGATTCCCTGCACCGTCTCTTCGATCCAGGCTGGCAGCTGGGCGTGCTGCTGCAGATCCAGGCAGCGCACCGTGCCCAGCAAACGCACTTGATCAGCAATCACGTTGAAGGCCCGGCCCCCCTCCACCTTGCCGAAACTGATCACCACCGGCTGCAACGCATCCAGGCGTCGGGCGATGGTCTGCTGCAGCTCCGTGATCACCCGAGCCGCCAGCCAGACAGCGTCCACCGACTGATGGGGACGGGCGCCATGGCCGCCCTCCCCCTGCACCAGGATCTCCAGCTCGCCAGCCGCCGCGGTGAGACAGCCCCGGCGGATCCCCACGGTGCCCACCGGCAGATTTGGCACCACATGCACGCCGTACAAGGCATCGAGGTCCTCCACAGCCCCCGCATCCCGCATCCAAACCGCCCCCTGGGCCAACTCTTCGGCGGGTTGAAACAGCAAGCGCACCCTGGCCGCCAAAGCCGGCTCCTGGGCAAGCAAGCGCGCGACCCCGAGGCCCGTGCAGGTGTGCAGATCATGGCCGCAGGCATGCATCAGGCCCTGGCGGGTGGAGGCATAGGACAAACCTGTGCGCTCCTCCACCGGCAGGGCATCCATGTCCACCCGCAATCCCACCGTGGGGCCGTGATCCGGACCCAATTCGGCCACCACCCCCGTACGGCCAACTCCCTCGCGCACCCGCCAACCCAACTGACGCAACTCCCCGGCTACCAGCGCAGCCGTCTGGTGTTCTTCACCGCTGAGTTCGGGATGGGCATGCAGATGCCGGCGCAACTCCAACAGCGCCGGCAGCTCCCGGCTGAGTCGATCAGAGAAGGTAGCCGCGAAGGTCATCTCAGGATGCCTCCAAGGCCAGGAACGCCATCAGATCCGCCGTCGGCTGGGGCGGCCAACGGCGCACCTGCTGCAACCAGTCGGCCTGGCGGTAACGCTGATCCAGCCCGGCCGCCGCGGCCCAGTGGCTTTCGGCTTCTCCACTGGATCCTTCGCGCCAGAGCAGGCCGCTGAGGGCCGCCCGAGCGTCAGCGAACAAGGGATAGCGGCGAATCAGTTTGCGCAATTCCGCCTCCGCCCAATCGAGATCGCCCGCTTGCCAGGCCGCCAGAGCCTCGCTGGAGCGGGCCATCGCAAAACCCGGGCGGGCGAGGGCGGCTTGGCCGTAGAGCGCACGGGCCTCAGGCCAGTCCCCCTGCGAGCCGCGCACATTGGCCAGGTTGTAAAGGGCTGAGGCATCCTGCGGATCGCGCTCCAGGATCCAGAGATAGTCGTCCGCTGCCGCGGACCAGTCCTGAAGGGCCTCCTCTGCCGTGCCCCGGTTCAGGCGCGGGTCGCTTTCCTCCGGCGCCAGAACAATCGAGGCCGTCTGGTCGTCGATCGCCCCAACAGGATCCCCAAGAGCCAAACGCACATTGCCGCGGTTGCTCAGCGCTGCTGCATCCTCTGGGGCCTGCTCCAGGAAGCGGTCCCACAGGGGCAGTGCCTCCACAAAATCTCCCTGACGGCTCGCCGTCAGCGCCTGCTCATAGAGCCCCTGCAGATCGAGGGCCTGCACCGGCAACGCCAGCGCCAAGCTCAGCAGCAACACCACAAGCCGTTTCATGCCGCCTCTGAGAGATGACTGCGGGCCGCGTCCGTGACCATCCGGCCACGCGGGGTGCGCATCAGCAACCCCTGCTGCAGCAGAAACGGTTCCACCACGGTCTCCAGAGTGACGGGGTCATCACCGAGGGCCGCCGCCAGGGTCTCCAGGCCCACAGGACCGCCGCCGTGATGATCGATCAGCAGCTGCAGCAAGCGCCGATCGCTGGCATCAAGGCCGCGATGGTCGACGCGGTGGAGGCTGAGGGCTTCGCCCACCAGGGCCTGATCAATGGCGGAACTGCCATCACCGCGCACACTGGCCACATCCCGCACCCGGCGCAGCAAGCGATTGGCGATCCGTGGCGTGCCGCGACAGGAGGCCGCAATGCTGCTGCAGGCCTCCGGCGTGAGGGTGACGCCGATCAACCCTGCGGTGCGCTCCACGATCGCTTCCAGATCGCCCTGGCCGTAAAACTCCAACCGCTGAATCAGACCGAACCGATCCCGCAGCGGGGAGCTCAGCGATCCGGCGCGGGTCGTGGCCCCCACCAGGGTGAAGGGCGGCAAGTCGAGGGAACGGGTGCGCGCGGTGCTGCCCTTGCCCACCGTGAGATCGAGGCGACGGTCTTCCATCGCGGGATAGAGCAGCTCCTCCGCCACCCGGCTGAGGCGGTGGATCTCGTCGATGAACAGCAGATCGCGGGGCTGCAGATTGACCAACAGGCCAACGATGTCGCGCGGGCGTTCCAGGGCCGGTGCACTGGTGACCTTGCACTGCACCCCCATCTCTTCGGCCAACACCATGGCCATGGTGGTTTTGCCCAGGCCCGGCGGGCCGTACAGCAGCACATGGTCGAGGGCATCACCGCGGCCGAGGGCCGC
>JADHMX010000013.1 GCA_016779825.1 Synechococcus sp. BS301-5m-G53
CAGGGCTGCGCCCGATCTGCAGGCTGATCGTCGCTAGGGACCAATCCGCTTGATAAATGGTGATGCCCCGGTGCCGCAGCGGGTGATTGACGCTGATTTCGGCGTCCAAGGTTTGGTTGGGTCCTTGCAGCTTCAGGGCGGAGCGGAACTGTTCCGTCCGTCCCGCCGGATCCCGATCAATGGCGAAGCGGTCCAAGGTGATGGTCAGTTGGCTGGTGCCATCACGATCGAGCAGATCGAGGCTGCGGCCGGGGGCCAGGAAGCGTTCCAGGCGGTTGCCGGCCAGGGCCCCCCAGGCAGCACCCAGCATCAGCAGCACCAGGCCGGTGTGCACGAGCAAGGGCCCCACCCGGCCGATGGCGCCGCGTCGGGCCGCCAGCCGTTGATCTTTGCGTTGCACTTGCCAGCCGCTTGCTCGCAGCACCGTTTCCAGCTGCGTCAGCCCCTGTTCTGGATCTGGGCAGGGCTGACTTTCGGCAATGGCGAGTTTGCTCAGCTGGCGCGGGGTGCGGTAGTCGATCCAGCGCCGGGCTGCCACCAGGGCTGGCCACTGACGGCGCCAGCTGCAGAGGATCAGGGCAAGCCCCAGCCAGGCCAGCAAGGCCAGAAACCAGCCGCTCGAATACACATGATCGAGCTGCAACTGCAGCACTTGCTCGCCGTGGAACAGCCCGAGCCAGGGGGTGTCGGCATAGGCATCGATGTAGCTGGAAGGCGGGTCCCCCTGGGGGATGCCGGTGCCAACGGCGCTGGCCAGGGCGATCAACAGCAGCAGCACGATCGCTAGCCTCAGATCGCTGAGCCAGGCCGCCAGGCGTTTCAGTGGGCCCATTCCGCGCGCCATCCCCATCAGCTCCAGCGGGCCAGGAGGGTGAGCAGGCCGCTGGTGAGGAGCACAACACCACTGGCTGGCGGCACCCAGCGGCTGATGCCTCTAAGGGCCAACAGTTTGGGAATGGCGGCCGCAAAGGTGCCAGCGAGCAGCAGGGGCAGCACTTGGCCGATGCCGAAGCTACTCAGCAGGGCCACTCCCGCCAGGGGCCGTCCGCTCTGGGCAATCCAGCCAAGCAGCACCGCCAAGACGGGTGTGGTGCAGGGGGAGGCCGCCAGCCCAAAGGCCAGTCCAGCGGCCACCGGTGCTAGCGGCGCGGGCACCTTCTGACGCCATTGCTCCGGATCCGGACCGCTCGGCAGCGGAATCCGCAGCACCCCAAGCAGGTTCAGCCCCATGGCCACCGCCAGGATCGCCACCAAGGTGGGGATCAGCGCCGGCACCTGGCCATAGATCCGGCCCAGCAGCCCGCTGATGCTGCCCAGCACCACCAGGGCGCCAACGATGCCGCCACAGAAGGCGAGGCTGCGCTGCCAGGCCGGTTGGCCGTCGTCAAAGCCCGCCAGATAGGCCAGTGTCACTGGCAGCAACGACAGTGAACAGGGCCCCAGGCTGGTGAGGGCACCGCCGCCAAACACCAGCGCCAGCGTCAGTGGACCTGGCTCTGCAAGGGCGCGCTGCAGCAGCTGTTCGCTGCTCTGGGCCAAATCGGAGAGCAGCAGCAGGTCCACAGGTGCCCTTGAGTACGCAAAGCCTATCCAGGTAAGCCGGTCGACAGGCCAGGCTCAGCGTTGGCGCACGGGGCGCGGCTGCCTGTTTGGTCGTCCTCCGATCAAGCCGGTGGATTCCAGCGAACAGCGGATCAGCAGCCCCAGGATCACCAGGCTCGACATCAGTGAATTGCCGCCGTAGCTGACTAACGGCAGCGGCAGACCGGTGGTGGGCATCGCCCCAGAGGCCACAGCAATGTTGAGGATCGACTGGCCCACCAGGATCGTGGTGCAGCCGATGGCCACGAGCCGTGCCTGGTTGCTGCGGCAGCGCAGGGCCACCCGCAGTCCCACCCAGGCCACCAGCATCAGGAACAGCAGCAGCAGCAGTGAGCCCACAAATCCGAATTCTTCGGCGAACACCGCATAGATGAAGTCGGTGCTCTGGATCGGCAGGTATTGGAGCTTTTGGGTGGAGAGGCCATAGCCCTGCCCCATCCAGCCGCCGGACCCGATCGCTAGCAGGCTCTGCACCAATTGATAGCCATCTCCCATTGGGTCGTTCCAGGGATCCAGAAACGACACCACCCGAAGGCGTTGGTACTCGTTGATCAGGATGCTGGCGGTACCCAGGAGTGATCCCGCCAGAGCGGTGCCGATCAAACTGCGCCAGCGCAATCCGGCCCCCATGGCCACCATCCAGAGGGTGAGTCCCATCAGGGCGGCTGTGGAGAGGTTGGGCTGCTTGAGGATCAACAGCAGCAGCCCGCCGAAGCTGCCGAGCCAGAGCAGCTTCTGATCAAGGCTCATCCGGCTCCAGGGGGCAAACAGGTTGGCGGCCTGCAGCACCACAAAAGGCTTCACTAGTTCCGAGGGCTGCACCTGCAGTGGCCCCAGCACCAGCCAGCGGCTGGCGCCGTTCACGGTGGTGCCCATCACCAGGGTGGCGGCGATCAGAAGGCAGCCCATCCACAGCCCCGGGCCTGACCAGCGCAGCCAGCGCCGCAGGTTGGTGGAGATCGTGATGCCAAGCAGGCTCCAGCTGGCGATCAGCCAGATCGCCTGCCGTTTCAGGTAAAAGCCTCCGTCGCCCATTTCCCGCAAGGCCACCCACCAACTGGCTGATGCCAGCACCACCAGTCCTGCCACACTCCAGAACCCAGCCAGACCCATCAGTAGGCGAGCTTCCGCTGGCCAGAGCTGCCAGGGCAAAGGCAGCAGGCGTTGAACCAAACCGACTTTGCTTCCTCCGCTCTTGTCACGCCTGGCTGAGATGGACTTGGGCGCTGTGGCGTTCACCGGAGCTGGGCAAAGGGAATCTCGATGTCCCATTGAGCCGTGAAAGCCCTGCTTTGCCAAGCCAGGGGCGCTGTTGTTCAGGCGGCGCTCAGGCGCTCATGCTCCACTTCCCATTGCACATGGGATCCCCAGGATTGCTGGCGCACCCAGCAGCGGCCCCCGCGACAGTGCAGCACTTGGAACGGCGGCAGGTCGGACGGTTGGTTGTCGAGCCGCACAAAGCTGCCCGGCCGCAACAGCGGCACTACCTTGGCGGGTTTGGGGCGGTGGTTCGACACGTCCCTCGACGCGGATTGGAGGAAATCCTCCTGGCAGAAGGGGCTTCAGCCTCTGGATCGCCGGTTTTCTTCGGGATCGGTCTGCTTTTATGTCGCAATGGCGTCCAAACAGCGTCTTGATCTGGAACTCCTGACCCGTGGCCTGGTCAGTTCACGGCAACAGGCGCAGCAGCTGATTCGTGCTGGCAAGGTCCGTGATGGCGCCGGCACCCTGCTTGATAAACCCGGAACGGAAGTGACGCCTGAGCGGGAACTGCGGGTGGAGCAGCCCCCGCGCTTCGTCTCCCGAGGTGGCGAAAAATTGTTGGCGGGCTTGAAGGCTTTCCCTGTGCGGGTGGAGGGTCGTGTCTGCCTGGATGGCGGCATCTCCACCGGTGGTTTCACCGATTGCCTGCTGCAGCACGGGGCTAGCCGTGTTTATGGCGTCGATGTGGGTTACGGCCAGACGGCCTGGAGTCTGCGCACCGACGACCGCGTGGTGCTGCGGGAGCGCACGAACCTCCGCCATCTTCAGCCTGATGATCTCTATGGGGCCGACGATCCCTGGCCGAGCCTGGCGGTGACCGATGTGTCGTTCATTTCCCTGCGGCTGATTCTTCCTGCCTTGCGCCGGCTGTTGCAGGGGCCCGACACCGAAGCGCTTGTGCTGGTTAAGCCGCAGTTTGAGGTGGGCAAGAGCCGGGTCGGCAAGGGAGGCGTGGTGCGTGATCCGGCAGCACATCGTGATGCCATTGACGCTGTGATTGCAGCAGCGGCAGAGTCGGGTTGGCAGGCCCAGGGCTTGGTGGCCTCGCCGATCACCGGACCTGCTGGCAACCACGAGTACGTGCTCTGGTTGGGGGAGGGGGAGGCCGCTGATCTGCCGGACCTCGATACTCTTGTGGCCCAGACCCTCAACGGTTGACGACCAATAAAAAAGCCCGGTTTTGAACCGGGCTTAGGAATGAATGGGGAGCGGAGTTCAGTTGCCGACGTTGACCTGCTGCCCCCCGGTGCAGAGTTCCACCTTGATGATGCGACCTCCCTGCTTCTGGATGCGCTGTTGTTCAGCGAACCAGCTGTCGTAAGGCACCCACTTGGTGAAGAAGGTGTTCTGCAATTCGCGCTGCGTCCGCACCTTTTCAGGACTGGGGATGCAAGCGGTGACTTTGAACAACCGCATGGGGCTCAGTTGCCGAGGCCGGAGCAGATGTAGTCGAAGTAGACACCCATTTCCTTGCCGGCGTCAGGGCCGACGAGTCCGGCGGTGACTTCCTTCATGGCTTGGATGGCCTGAACGGTGGCTCCAATGGGCACACCCAGGGAGTTGTAGGTCTCCTTGAGGCCGTTCAGAACTCGTTCGTCGAGAATTGAGGTGTCGCCAGCAAGCATGGCGTAAGTGGAGTACCGCAGGTAGTAGTCCAGATCGCGGATGCAGGCGGCGTAGCGGCGGGTGGTGTACATGTTGCCGCCGGGACGGGTGATGTCCGAGTACAGCAGGGCCTTGGCCACGGCATCACGGATGATGGCCGAAGCGTTGGCGCTGATGGTGGCGGCAGCACGCACGCGCAGTTCACCACTGGCGAAATACGACTCGAGGCTGCTCATCGAAGCCGTGTCCAGGTAGAGGCCCTGGACGTCCGACTTGTTGATGACGTTGGTGATGGCGTCTTGCATGGATCCGTGAGGAGACGAGAGGGAAAATCAGCGAGCGGTTCAGGCGAGGGCGCCAACCACGTAGTCGAAGTAGGTGCCGGCTTCCTCTGCGTCGGCTCCGGTGAGAAGGCCCATGGCGACGATCTTCATCTCGCGCACGGCTTCTGCCATGGCTTCCAGGGGAGTACCCAGGGAGCGGTAGAGCTCTTTTGCGCCGATCACACCGATCTCTTCGATGGGAGTGACGTCACCGGCAACGATGCCGTAAGTGACAAGACGGAGGTAGTAATCCATGTCGCGCAGACATGTGGCGGTCATCTCTTCGCCGTAGGCATTGCCGCCGGGGGAGATGACGTCGGGACGCTTCTGGAACAGCTGACCACCAGCCTGTTTGACGATGCGCTCGCGGCTCTCGCACAAGACCTGGGCCACGCGCAGACGGCGTTGACCGCCGGTTACGAAGGCTTTGATCTGGTCGAGTTCGCCAGGGCTGAGGTAGCGGGCTTCGGCGTCCGCGTTGATGATCGAGTTGGAGACGATGCTCATGCAGTTCTGCCTCGAAACAAGCGGCCGCCCGTAGGAGACCGGTATCCGGTGAATAAGGGGTGATCCCGAGGGATCGCGTCTCAGACTAAAGGCTGGGACAGGGGGTCGAAGCGTCGGGAGTGAGACTTGTTCACAACGGTCAACAGTGATCGTTGTGGCCTCGCTCCGTTTGGATCGGCTGAGGCATTCTGCGCTGGCGATGGCCTGGGATTTTTGCCCGGGTAACAGTTCTTCACGGCCGGCATCTTTCGCGAAAAACCGTTGCCATTACTGCGATCTGAGTCATCGCTTTGGAGGTGTCCAAGACGCACAAAATGATCCCGATGAAGCGCTACTTCACCGGGATCGATTGACAACAATTGCCACCGATTGCGGGGGCTGTTTGTCAGCGAAAGTGGCCCTGAAGCTCAGATCGCGTCGCTCGTGGGCGGATTTAGGCCGGCATTGCCGCGGTAGAGCGAAGCCGTGCGCTGAATGGTGGCTTGGCTGACCCCTGCAGTGGTCGTCATGCCGTCGATGCGAGGCACCGTCGTGCTGATTCGTTCTGCCAGGAGTTCGGTGACAGCTGCACCCTGACCTGCTTCAGCGCGGGTGATCAGGAAGCGGCTGGTTTCCGCAGGGGTTGTCGCCCGTCCCAGCAGGGCCAAACCTGCTGCGGAAGCGGCCCGGAGCGGAGCCATGGAGGCGATGCGTGCCTGGAACGCGTTGCTCATCGCCACTTCGCCCACAAATTCCGTCAGATCGATGTCCTGATTGCGCAGCCGTGATTCGGCGGTGACCAACCGTTCGTCTTCAGTGGGAACCCTGTTGAGCAGCTGTCGATAGATCGCATCGAGAACGGTACGGAGTTCTTCTTCGCTGCAGGGTTGCTTCAGTTCAAGGGGCTGGGGGAGACCCGACCGTCTGCTGAACCCGGAGGCATCAGCGGTGATCAGCGCTTTGCCCATGTTGGACAAGGCTTTTTGCTGCGTGGACGGGGTCGTGAGGGTGCGGAAGGCTGGTGTGCTGCCGGTTGTGCCCTGGGCGCTGGTCCAGTTCGGACCATCGAATTTGCTGGGTGCGGGGATGGCTTTGGCGGGCCGCTGAACGGGTGTGCTGCCGATGCCAGCACCGAAGCCCTGCTGGCGCACGAGATTGGCCCAACGGGGATCAGGTGCGTTGTCGCTGATCTCTGCTGTCCAGTTGCCCTTCACCACGGTGCGGCTGCCACTCAGGTTGCGTGGTGTCAGATCACCTGCGGTTTTGATGGTCTCGGGCGTCCGGGCGTCCGGGCGCTGCCGTAGCGCAAGATCGGCAATGGCTTCCGCGTTGACCGGCTGTGCCCAGCCGGGGGCACGACGGGCATTGACGTCACCCGGGGTGATGAATCGTTCGAAAGGAACCGTGTCGGATCCAAAGGCTTCGTTGTACTCGCGGCCATCGATCAGAGCGTCCACAACGCCATAGAAGCCGTGACGCGCAGCTGTATCGAAGAGCGCATCGATTTCCCAGCGGCCGAAGGTGGGCCGTCCCAGCAGCCGGCGATGCATGACTTCGATCGCTTTCACGATGTAGAGGCCACTCCAGTAGCGGCGACGGAAGGCATCGGAGCGGGCCACGGCACGCACAAAGTCCCTCAGGGAGATGTCGCCGTTTTCGAGACGGGCCTCGGCGGAGCCCATGCGCTCGCCTGCATAGCCGCCGTTGCCCAGCACCTGCACGTACACCGCTTTGATCACGGCTTGGGTGCTGGCCTCGGTGTTGCGAACACTCGGATTGCCACCGCGGCGGGGATTGACCGTTCCGCCAGTGGCGATCTGCTGAAGCCGTACCACTCGTGGTCCGACCTTGCGGGGCCGACTGTTGCGGAAGCTGGCGCTGTCCAGCTGACCAGGACTGTTGAGGCCATTGCTGACCAGCAGGCGACGGCTGTCGTAGCCGTAGGGCGCTGGTCGGGTGGCTACCGAGGCGGTTCCGCTTGGGAAGATGGCGCCGTACTGGTTAGCCACCGGGTCGTTGCCGCCGCCATAGACGTGCTGATCAGCAAAGGGCTGGCGGTAGGAGGCGTAGAGGGTGACGTACTGCGGAGCACCTTCGAAGGGAGCGCTGAATTTGAACAGCTTGCGGTTGGAGCCCCAGCCAGCACTCTCCTGGGCTTCGGTGCCAAGATCCCGCAGGTAGGGAACGGTCTCCTCACCGAAGGCCTGGGCGTACTCCGAGGAATTCACCAGCACATCCACGAGGCCATTGAGGCCCTGGTCGCTAAGGATGGCGAATGACTTGCGGAATTCCTCGAGGGAGCTGATGCCCCGACCGAGGAAATGGCGATAGGCAAGTTCCACAACGCGGCTGTTGACGAAACCGTCGTGGAACTGTTGGCGGTATTCCTTGCTTCGGCCCAGTGCACGGATGAATTCCCGCATCGAGATCTGGCCTTGAGCCACCTGGCTGGCTTTCTCGGAACAAGGGTTTTGCGAATAACCCTTGGCGATGTCGCGCTCAAACACCTGGCGGTAGGCGGCACGGATGATTTCTGCCTTCTCGGCTCCGGAGAGGCCAGGCCGCATTTCAAACAGCTGGCGCCCCTCTGAGGCCAGGGCGTAGATCGCCGGCAACTGCAAGCCCTGTTGAACCGCACTTCCCTGACGCTGTTTGGTGCTTGGGGTGGGGACCGCCAGCTCCTGCAACAGCACGTTGAAGCAGTCGATGGTCATCTGACGGGCTTCAGGACGGTCCCGCAGCAGTTCGGCTGAGGCGGCGCGCATTTCCTGAAGGGCCACGTTGGTGGCCGCCAGGGAGCAATTTTCTAAAAGGATGTCTCTCAGGCCTCGGGTGTTCACCGCAAGGATGCTGGGGTCCCCAGCCACCAGGGCATAGCCCACGTAGCGCAGGAACCAGCCCATATCGCGCACCGACTTGCGCATGAACGCCGGGCCGTATTTGGCGACGCTGATGGCGTTGAAACCGGTCGGGAGCACAACCCGCACGTCGGCATCACCACCAGCACCTTCAAGCAGGCGGCTGAAGAAGTTGCCCCGTTTGGTGCTGTCGCTGTCACCGGTGAAGGTGCGCACCGATTGCTCAAACGCCACCTGGTCAGCAGCCAGGGGTGTTCCCTCGCGGCCGCTCGAGCGGCCGCTCTCGCCCGTGGTCAAGGGCGCTTCAAGGAAGGAGAGCGGGGTGCCCCCGACGAAAATTCTGTTGGCGGCACGGGCCACGATGGCCTCGGCGTTGGCCGCAATGATTCGGGACGCTTCGATCCGCTCCTGTCCGGTTCGGAAGAAGGTCACAAGGCTGTCAAGTTCCCCGTTGTCTGGGAAACGGTCCTGCTGCTCTGCCTGACGGACGCTGGAGAGCGGCAGCGTGTCGAACAGTTGGGGAGACACGCGCGGGCTGCCGCTGCTGGCGGTCACTGTCATCGACGAAAGCAAGCCGGATCGCGACACGTTACGGCTGTCGGGATGGCGCTCCGCGGCCCCATGAACAAATGTTTGCAGGCTTTGCGTTGCGGCAGGGGCTCGACGGGTGTGGCGTGAAAAGCTCGCAGGCGCCGAATCAGCGCTGCATGACCCACCCCAAGCCCAGTGATGCCGCGACCCCTGTGGTGAGTGCGTTCTATGACCGCTTCCCCTTCCCTGGGGATCCGCTTCAGGACGGACCGCCCCCTGGATACAACTGGCGTTGGTGTCACCGCAGCGTGTTGGCTGCGGTGCATGGACGGATCCCAGCGGGGATGGAGCAGCCGCGGATTCTCGATGCCGGCTGCGGCACCGGCGTCAGCACCGACTACCTCTGCCACCTCAATCCTGGTGCAGATGTGCTCGGGGTGGACATTAGTGATGGGGCCCTGGCCGTGGCGCGGGAACGCTGTCAGCGCTCTGGAGCGGCCCAACAGGTGAGCTCCCTGCGCCAGGAGCAACGCAGCCTGCTGGACCTCGATGGGGAGGGGCCCTTCGACTACATCAACTCTGTGGGGGTGTTGCACCATCTGGATCAGCCCGAGGCCGGGCTGCGCTCCCTGGCGAATCGCTTGGCACCGGCCGGTCTTCTGCATCTTTTTCTTTATGCCGATGCCGGTCGCTGGGAGATCCATCGCACTCAGAAGGCCCTGAGCCTTCTCAATTCCGGCACGGGAGCGGAGGGCCTGCGGCTGGGCCGGGAGCTGTTTGAGACCCTGCCCGAGGGCAACCGCCTCGCCCGTCATCACCGGGAACGCTGGGCCGTGGATTGCGCTCCTGACGCCAATTTCGCAGACATGTACCTCCACCCGCAGGAGACCAGTTACAACCTTGAGCGTCTCTTCGCGTTCATCGAAACGGCGGGTCTGCATTTCGCCGGCTTCTCCAATCCGGAGGTGTGGGATCCAGCGCGCCTGTTGAAGGGAGAGCTGTTGGAGCGAGCCGAGGCCTTGCCCCCGCGCCAGCAATGGGCGCTTGTGGAGCAGTTGGATCCCGACATCAGCCACTTCGAGTTTTTTCTTTCTGCTTCGCCCGTGAAGCGATCCCGCTGGAGTGATGAGGACCTTGGCCTGGCCAGGGGGTTGGTTCAGCCCTGCCTCTGGGGGGAACCCGATCCAATTCTTGGTCGCAACATGGAGCCGATTCAGCTCAGTGATGCCGACCGAACCCTGCTGCGGACGGTGGCCGAACAGCCGGACCAGACGCTGGGGGACCTTGCGCCCCTTGATCAGATTCGCGATCTTGCGGATCGGCAGCTGCTTCTGTTGCAGGAATAACAGCAGCGAACGCGTGATAGATTCCGCGCGCCATTTCAGGCAGCGCTTGGAAGATTTTTACCGTCTTCAACGTCGCCTGCTGTTGGCCACCGTTCTGGTGTCTCTCGTCACGGTTCCGATCGTGGCTCTCACCATGAATCTCTCGGTGGCCGGCAGTGTTCTTGTGGGCTCATGCGCCGGACTTCTGTACGTGCGTTTGCTGGCTCGCAGCGTGGCCCGGCTCAGTGACCAGTCCCGTGGACTGGGGCGTTTTCAGCTCATCGTTCCAACCCTGCTTGTGGTTGGTTCGGCCAAGCTGCCTCAGCTCGATCTGCTGCCGGCCTTCCTGGGATTCCTTCTCTACAAGCCCGCCCTGATTCTTCAGCACGTCTTCGACGACCGCTGAGTCTGAGCACTTTTCTCTGCACCCATGGCTTTGTTGCCCTTACCACTCCCGTTCGCTGAACTGGAAGTGGGTCACCACCTGTACTGGCAGATCGGCGATCTGTATCTGCACGGCCAGGTGTTCCTGAGCTCCTGGATCCTGATCGGCATCCTCCTCGCTGTGGTGCTTGTTGGCACCCGCGGGATGAAGCGTGATCCGATCGGTCTGCAGAACCTGCTCGAATTCCTCTGGAATTTCATCCGCGACATCGCCCGCGACAACATCGGCGAGAAGTACTACCGCGACTGGCTGCCGTTCATCGGCACCTTGTTCCTGTTCATCTTTGTGAGCAACTGGGGCGGAGCCTTGATCCCATGGAAGATTTTCGAACTCCCTGAGGGTGAGCTGGGTGCTCCCACCGCAGACATCAACACGACCGTGGCGATGGCTCTGCTGGTTTCCCTGGCGTACTTCTATGCCGGCTTGAGCCGCAAGGGTCTGCGCTTCTTCGAGCTGTATGTGGAGCCGACCCCGATCATGCTCCCGTTCAAGATCATCGAGGAATTCACCAAGCCCCTCTCCCTTTCCTTCCGTCTGTTCGGAAACATCCTTGCCGACGAATTGGCTGTGGGGGTTCTGGTGTACCTGGTGCCGCTGATCGTGCCCCTGCCCGTGATGCTTCTGGGTCTCTTCACCAGTGCCATTCAGGCTCTGATCTTCGCGACTCTGGCGTCCTTCTACATCGGTGAAGGCCTCCACGAGGCCCACTAAAACCTCTCACCTCTATCGCCTGAGAACGGCGATCTGCTAAACACATCCGCGCGTAGGTCCGGCATTGCACCCGGGCCCGTTCCTTCGGGAATGTCCCTGCGCGGGGGGAACCGATCCCCAAGTCCATTCCGTACAGCGCTTCCCAGCGCTTCCCCTTACACCACCCAACATGGATTCCATCACCTCTGCCGCTTCCGTTGTGGCTGCTGGCCTGGCAGTCGGCCTCGCCGCCATCGGCCCTGGTATCGGTCAGGGCACCGCGTCCGGCGGCGCTGTTGAGGGCATCGCCCGTCAGCCCGAAGCCGAAGGCAAGATCCGCGGCACCCTGCTGCTGTCCCTGGCATTCATGGAATCGCTGACCATCTACGGCCTGGTGGTGGCTCTGGTGCTCCTGTTCGCCAACCCCTTCGCCGGCTGATCAGTGCAGGGGGATCGCTGATCCCCCTTCTGAACTCCTTGTTTCGATTCCTTCCCAGCGCACCTTTCCATGACCTGGCTTCTGCTCGCTGAAGCAGGTGTTCCGGAGGGAGGTCTTTTTGACCTCGATGCCACCCTTCCGCTGATGGCGGTTCAGGTGGTTCTCCTCACCTTCCTGCTCAATGTCCTCTTCTTCCGTCCGGTCGGCAAGGTCGTGGAAGATCGTGAGGGCTACATCTCCACCAGTCGTGCTGATGCCAAGCAGAAGCTTGCCCAGGTTGAACGCCTGGAAGCTGATCTGGCAGAACAGCTGAAGGGTGCCCGTCAGGCGGCTCAGGCCGTGATCGTTGAGGCGGAACAAGAAGTTGATCGGCTTTACCGCGAAGCGCTGGCCCAAGCGGAAGCTGAGGCCAACCGCACCAAAGAGGAAAGCCGTCGTGCCATCGAGGCCGAGCGTGAGTCCGCCCGTACCCAACTCAAGGGTCAGGTGGATCAGCTGAGCACCACGATCATCAACCGTTTGCTGGCCGCGTGATGACTCTCAATTTCAATCCGCTCGAAACCAATCTGGTCAACCTGGTCATTGTGATCAGTCTCCTGTTTTGGTTCCTGCGCGGTTTCCTGGGAGGAATCCTGGAACGTCGCCGCGCCGCAATCCTTCAGGACCTGCAGGACGCTGAGTCCCGCCTGAAGACCGCCACCGAAAACCTGAGCCAGGCCCAGTCCGAGTTGGCTGCTGCCCAGCAGAAAGCCGAAAAGATTCGTGCTGATGGTCAGGCTCGCGCCGCAGGCATTCGTGCCGAAGGCGAGAAGCGCACCATCTCTGTGATGGCTGCGATCAAGGCCGGTGCTGATGCCGATGCTGAAGCCGACGCTGCCCGGATCAAGGACAGCCTGCGTCGTGAGGCCGCTCTGGCGGCAATCGAGAAGGTCCTGGCCCAGCTTCCTGGTCGTCTCGACGCCAGTGCTCAGGCCAAGTTGATCGATTCCACCATCAAAAACCTGGAGAACGCCTGATGCCTCTCCTCAACTCTCTGGCCACCCCCTACGCCGAAGCACTGCTTCAGGTCACTGAGGCCCGCGGTGAGTCGGAAACCGTTGCTGATCAATGCAAGCAACTGCTTGCGATCTGGAACGACTCCCAAGACTTCCGCGACGCCATGGTGTCTCCGGTTCTCGAGCCGGATGCCAAAAAGCAGGCCCTTAAGGCCCTCGTTGGTGAGCAGGTCACGCCTTCCGTTTTCAACCTTCTCAAGGTGTTGGCGGATCGTCAGCGACTCATAGCTTTTGATGCAGTGATGCTGCGCTACCTCGAGCTTTATCGCGAGCAACAGGGCATCACCCTGGCCCAAGTCCGCTCAGCTCAGGCTCTCAGCGAAGAGCAGCAAGCGGCCCTCTCCAAGAAGGTGCAGGCCATGGCCGGCACCAACAAGGTCGACATCGACCTCAGTGTGGATCCGTCCCTAATCGGCGGTTTCGTCGTGAGTCTCGGATCTCAGGTGATCGACGCCAGCCTGTCTGGCCAGGTTCGTCGCCTCGGTCTGGCACTCGCTAAAGCGAGCTGACCTCACTACTTCCTCCACCGCTCCTTCTTCCCCCACTCCCAGCTGGGATCACACGCCATGGTTTCCATCCGTCCCGACGAGATCAGCGCCATCCTCAAGCAGCAAATTGAGGACTACGACAAGTCGGTATCCGTCAGCAATGTCGGCACCGTTCTCTCCGTGGGCGACGGCATCGCCCGCGTTTACGGCCTGCAGCAAGCCATGGCCGGCGAACTCATTGAATTTGAGGACGGCACCGAAGGCATCGCCTTGAACCTCGAAGACGACAACGTCGGTGCGGTGTTGATGGGTGAGGGATACGGCATTCAGGAAGGCAGCACGGTGAAGGCCACCGGCAAAATCGCCGCTGTGCCCGTGGGTGAAGCCATGCTGGGGCGGGTGGTGAACTCCCTGGGCCGCGCCATCGATGGCAAGGGCGAAATCGCCACCAGCGAAACGCGCCTGATCGAATCCATGGCGCCTGGCATCATCCAGCGCAAGTCGGTGCACGAGCCCATGCAGACCGGCATCACCGCCATCGACGCGATGATCCCCGTCGGCCGTGGCCAGCGCGAGCTGATCATTGGTGACCGCCAGACCGGCAAGACCGCCATCGCGATCGACACGATCCTGAACCAGGCGGATCAGGACATGATCTGCGTCTACGTCGCCGTGGGTCAGAAGGCTGCTTCCGTGGCCAACGTTGTTGAGGTGCTGCGCGAGCGCGGCGCCCTCGACTACACCGTGATCGTGGCGGCCAACGCCTCCGAGCCCGCTGCACTGCAGTACCTGGCTCCCTACACCGGTGCCACCATCGCTGAGTACTTCATGTACAAGGGCAAGGCCACCCTGGTGATCTACGACGATCTCTCCAAGCAGGCTGCTGCCTACCGCCAGATGTCGCTGCTGCTGCGTCGTCCGCCCGGTCGTGAGGCCTACCCCGGCGACGTCTTCTACTGCCACAGCCGTCTGCTCGAGCGTGCAGCCAAGTTGTCGGACGCCATGGGCAAGGGTTCCATGACTGCCCTGCCGATCATCGAGACCCAGGCCGGTGACGTTTCGGCCTACATCCCCACCAACGTGATTTCGATCACGGACGGTCAGATCTTCCTTAGCTCCGACCTGTTCAACTCCGGTCTGCGTCCTGCGATCAACGTGGGTATCTCCGTGAGCCGGGTGGGCGGTGCTGCCCAAACCAAGGCCATCAAGAAGATTGCCGGCACCCTGAAGCTGGAACTCGCCCAGTTCGACGAGCTGGCTGCCTTCTCCCAGTTCGCTTCTGATCTGGACGCTTCCACCCAGCAGCAGCTGGAGCGCGGGAAGCGCCTGCGTGAGCTGCTCAAGCAGCCTCAGTTCAGCCCACTGATTCTGGCTGAGCAGGTCGCCATCGTTTACGCCGGTGTGAAGGGCCTGATCGACGACGTCCCCGTCGACAAGGTCGTCGACTTCTCCCGTGAACTGCGTGATTACCTCAAGTCCAACAAGGCTGAGTTCATCACCGAAATCCAGGAGAAGAAGGTGATGAGCCCTGAGGCTGAAACGATCCTCAAGGACGCCATCACTGAAGTCGTGTCCACCATGGTCGCTTCTGCGGCCTGAAGGAGCTGCCGACATGGCGAATCTCAAGGAAATCCGAGACCGAATTAAGTCGGTCAAAAACACCCGCAAGATCACCGAGGCCATGCGCCTGGTGGCTGCGGCCAAGGTGCGCCGCGCCCAGGAGCAAGTGCTCCGCAGCCGTCCCTTCGCGGATCGGCTGGCGCGGATCCTGGAAAACCTCCAGTCCCGCATGCGTTTCGAAGATGCTGCATCTCCTCTGATGCAGCAGCGCGATGTGGAGACCATCACCCTGGTGGCGGTCACCGGTGATCGCGGCCTGTGCGGTGGCTACAACGCCAACATCATCAAGCGCACGGAACAGCGTTTCGCTGAGCTGAAGGGCAAAGGCTTCGACGTGAAGCTGCTGCTGATCGGCAGCAAAGCCATCGGCTATTTCACCCGTCGTAACTACCCGATCCAGGCCACCTTCTCTGGTCTGGAACAGGTCCCTACCGCGGATGAGGCCAACACGATCTCCACGGATCTGCTGGCTGAATTCCTGGCTGAAAGCACCGACCGCGTCGAGCTGGTCTTCACCAAGTTCATCAACCTGGTGAGCTGCAAGCCTGTTGTGCAGACCCTGCTGCCTTTGGATCCCCAGGACATTGCTGATCCTGAGGATGAGATCTTCCGTCTCACCACCAAGGATGGCCTTCTGACCGTGGAGCCTGGTGCAGGCCCTGCCAACACCGAGCCGAAGATTCCCTCGGACATCGTGTTTGAGCAGACCCCCGAACAGTTGCTGAATGCACTGCTTCCGCTGTATCTGCAGAACCAGATGCTGCGTTCGCTGCAGGAATCGGCAGCCTCTGAGCTGGCCAGCCGGATGACGGCCATGAACAACGCCAGCGACAACGCCAAGGAGTTGGCCAAGACCCTCACCCTTGACTACAACAAGGCTCGTCAGGCTGCGATTACCCAGGAGATCCTGGAAGTTGCAGGTGGTTCCGCAGCTGTTGGCTGATCACCCCGATTGATCGTTTCTTGGAATGCCGGTCCTTCAGGGCCGGCTTTTTTGTGCCGTGTTAACGGTTGAGCGGTTTGAGGGTGTGGGCGTGCTTCAGCTTCATCAGCTCTTCCCCACCGTGGTTGCAACGACGCAACTGCCTCTCGACCCTCTGCAGCAGGCGTCCTGCATGCAGGCCCTGCTGAGGCTTCGTGGCGAGGCCGAGGGCAACCCCAGCGAAGGGTGCGCCTGGACGGGGGACCTGCATGGAGTGTGGCAGCTGCATCAACAGGAGCCCTTTCAGGCCCTGGCCCAGCTGGTGGTGGATCAGGCCCGGAGTTACCTCGATGCGCTTGGGTTTGAGCGAAGCCAAGTGGCCCTGCATCTGCAGCGCTGCTGGCCTGTGATCAGCGATTGGGATCAAGCGGTTGGCCGCCACCATCACCCCAATGCCCATCTCAGTGCTGTGCTTTACCTCTCGGGCACGGGCTCGGGAGAGGAGGGCGTGTTGCGGCTGCATGCGTCCCATCACCCCAATGAGTTGGTGGCGGGTTTGGCGGTGGGTTTTGGCGGTCCGATTGCTGAAGGCCATCCGTTGAATCAGTCCCACTGGGATCTGGCCCCACGGCCGGGTTTGCTCGTGCTGTTCCCGTCGAGCCTGCAGCACAGCGTTCTGCCCAACGACGACCCAGACGAGCTGCGCTGTTCCATCAGTTTTGATTTCGTGCTGACAGCTCCGGAGCAGGGTGGCTCTCCGGAGTATCTGGCGCCCCACCCCCGCCATTGGGACGCGCTGGACGAGCCCATTGCCTGAGAGAATGCGGCCTCTTCCTTGTTGAGCCCGGCATGTCCGACGTGGCCACCTACACCGTCCGCGCCGAGTTCGAAGGCGAAATTCACAGCTTTCCCTGCCGCGCCGACCAGACTGTGCTGAATGCCGCTGAGGCTGCTGGCATCACCCTTCCCAGCTCCTGCTGCTCTGGGGTCTGCACCACCTGTGCTGCGCTGGTCAGCGAGGGCAGTGTTGAGCAGCCCGACGCCATGGGGGTGAAAGGTGAGCTGCAGCAGCAGGGCTACAGCCTGCTGTGTGTGGCTTTCCCGCGGACCGATCTCACCCTCAAGACAGGGCAAGAGGATGCGCTCTACGAAGCCCAGTTCGGTCAATACCAAAAGTGAGGCTCACCAGCCTGCAACGCCAATTCCTCTGGCCCGCAGATGTGCCATTGGTGGAGCTGCGCAGCTGGATCCGTGAGCAGTTGGCGGTCGAAGGTGAGGTGCTGCGTTGGGCCCTCACCGGTGTGGGCTCCAGCGCCGATGGTGCTCGAACCCTTCACGTGGAGGCGGTGATCAGCGCATGAGCTCGGCGCCGATGCCAACGCTGATGCTGGTGCCCACGGGCATCGGTTGTGCCATCGGTGGCTATGCCGGTGACGCCCTGCCGTCAGCACGGTTGCTGGCTGCAGCGAGCGGCTGCCTGATCACCCACCCCAATGTGATGAATGGGGCTTCGCTCTATTGGAGCGATTCCCGTGTGCATTATGTGGAGGGCTATGGCCTCGATCGGTTTGCCGTGGGTGACTGGGCCCTGCGGCCGGTGCGAAGGCAACGGATCGGCTTGCTGCTGGATGCCGGCATCGAGCCTGAGCTGGCCCAGCGCCAGATTCAGGTGGCCGAGGGCTGCCGCGCCAGCTTGGGTTTGGACATCGGCCCGGTGATTTCAACGGATGCACCGCTTGATGTGACGCTCGAGCGCGGTGCCAGTGGCGCCAGCTGGGGGCGACTGGGGTGTCCCGATGCCTTGTTGCGGGCTGGTGAACGCTTGAAGCAGGCCGGTGCAACGGCGATTGCGGTGGTGGCTCGGTTCCCGGAGGATCCCGAGAGTGAGGAGTTGGCGGCCTATCGCCAGGGCAGTGGCGTGGATGCTCTGGCCGGTGCTGAAGCGGTGATCAGCCACCTGCTGGTGAAGCACCTGCAGATTCCCTGTGCCCACGCGCCCGCTTTGGACCCGTTGCCCCTGGATCCGCAGCTTGATCCGAGGGCGGCGGGTGAGGAGCTCGGTTACACCTTTCTGGCCTGTGTGCTGGTGGGGCTGAGCCGGGCCCCGGATCTGGTGACCGGCGAGCGGCAGCCCGGCGATCTTGATGCGGCGCAATTGGGGGCGGTTGTTGTTCCCGAAGGCGCCCTGGGGGGGGAGGCGCTGTTGGCTTGCGTGGAGCGCAAGCTGCCCGTGGTCTGCGTGGCCAATCCATCGGTGTTGTCGGTCACTGCCGAGGCCCTTGGCTTGAGCCAGGGCGTTTTCCATGCCAGCAGTTACAGCGAGGCAGCAGGTTTGGTGCTGGCGTTGCGGGAGGGTTTGAGTCCGGCGTCCCTGGGCCGGCCATTGCCAGCGTTGCAACGGTTGGATTGATGCCTGGCGGTTTTGGTGGAGCCCCTGATCAGAGCCCTTGCCCCTGTGGGGGCGGTGCTTATGGCAGCTGCTGTGGGCCCTTGCATCGCGGCGATCAGCGTGCTGAAACGGCTGAACAGCTGATGCGCTCCCGGTATTCAGCCTTTGCGCGCCGCGAAATTGACTATCTGCTGGCCACCCATCCCGAGCCGGATGTTCCAGAGCAGCAGCGGCGCCGTTCCCTTGAGCGGAGTTGCCGTCAGACCCGTTGGCTTGGCTTAACCGTGCTTTCTGTCAGCGGCGGCGGCCCGCGGGATCTGGAGGGAACGGTGCAGTTTGAAGCCCGTTATCGCGGCGGGGTGCTCAGGGAAACATCTCTGTTTCGGCGTCGCGACGGTGCGGGCAATGGCCCTTGGCTCTACGTGGGTGCGCTCAAGCTGGAGGACTAACGCAGGCAGGCCATCGGATGCCGCGGTGGCAGCCCAAGTGCTTTGGCAACGCCGGGATGGCACACCGATCCCTGCACCGTGTTCAGGCCGGAGAGCAGTTCTGGCCGCTCCGTCACCGCTTCCTCCAGACCTCGCCCGGCGATGCCCAGGATGTAGGGGAGTGTCACGCTTACCAGGGCTTCGGTCGAGGTGAACGGCACCGCACCAGGCATGTTGCCCACGGCGTAGTGCTGCACGCCGTGGATGGTCACGGTGGGATCGCGGTGGGTTGTCTCCTGGCTTGTGGCGATGCAGCCGCCCTGGTCGATGGCCACATCCACGATCACGGACCCCGGGCGCATCTGCTGCACCATCCCCTCGTCCACCAGGGTGGGGGCGCGCCCGCCGGGGGTGAGCACGGCTCCAATCACCAGATCCGCCGTTGGCACCAACCGTTCCAGAAGCCCGCGGCTGCTCACCACACTCATCAAGCGACCGCGCCGGTCGGCCTCGAGGCTGCGCAACCGCTGGGGTGAGCGGTCGAGCAGCAACACCTCGGCATCCATGGCGGCGGCCGTTCGTGCGGCATTCCAGCCCACGGTGCCGGCGCCAAGTACCACCACCCGGGCCGGCTGAACGCCGGTGCAACCCCCCATCAGCACGCCGCGGCCGCCGTGGGGTTTCTCCAGCAGGTGAGCTCCAACCTGGGCCGCCAAGCGCCCCGCGATTTCGCTCATCGGCGCCAGCAACGGCAAACTGCCGTTCTCCAGCTGCACGGTTTCGTAGGCGATGGCGGTGGTGCCTGCCTCCAGCAGGGCCTCGCCAACGCTGGGATAGGCGGCCAGGTGCAGGTAGGTGAACAGCACCATGTCCTTCCGCAGGTAGGCAAATTCCTCCGCCTGCGGTTCCTTCACCTTCACCACCAAATGGGCGCCCCAGGCCTCCTCGCGGCTCACCAGCTGTGCACCGGCGGCGGCGAAGGCGTTGTCACCGATTCCCGCTCCAGCCCCGGCTCCGGTTTCGATGAGCACCTCCAAGCCCTGGCTCACCAGCTCCCGCACCGCGTCGGGGGTCAGCGCCACGCGCAGCTCATCGAGCTTGATCTCCTTCGGCACACCGATGCTGGCCATTGGGGCCGAAAGGACGGAGGCGGCCATGGCGGCTTCAAGGGGATCCCTTCAATCTGGCTCCGCCGCGCGTAACCCGCCACTTCTCAAGGTTGGGTCTGCTTTAGGTGGCTGCAATCGGCAACCGCCAACCGCTGCCGAAGGCCTGGGGGCTCACCTTCAGCAACGGTGCCGCTTGGCGCCGCTTGAATTCGGCCCGTTTCAGCAGCCCTTCCACCCGCTCCACAAGGGCAGGATCATGGCCGGCGGCCACCAGGGTTGTTCCGGACTGGCGCTCCTGGATCAGAGCTTTGAGTAGGGCGTCCAGGGCGTCGTAGTCGGGCAGGGAGTCGCTGTCTTTCTGGTTGGGCCGCAGCTCGGCGCTGGGGGGTTTGCGTCGAATCGCTTCCCCAACCAGCTCCCCGTGCGTCGGTAATCCCAGCGCCTGGCGGCAGCCCTGGGCTGCGTCGCTGTCGAGCCAGTCGCAGAGAGCAAATACGCTGGTTTTGTAGAGATCGCCAATCACCGCCAGCCCGCCGTTCATATCGCCGTAGAGGGTGCAGTAGCCCACGGCCAGCTCCGATTTGTTGCCGGTGGTGAGCAGCAGTTGGCCCTGCTGGTTGGCCACGGCCATCAGCAGCGTGCCGCGAATTCGCGATTGCAGGTTTTCCGCCGTTACGCCCTGGGGCGCTTCCCCCAGCGGTGCGGTGAGGGCATGGTCATAGCTCTCCATCAGGCCAGCGATGGGCACTGTTTTGGTCTGCAGCTCCAACCGTTCTGCCAAGGCCAAGGCGTCGTCGATGGATCCAGCCGAGCTCCAGGGGGAGGGCATCAACAGTGCCGAGACCGCCTCGTTCCCCAGGGCAGCCCTGGCGATCACGGCCACCAGCGCTGAATCGATGCCGCCGCTCAGCCCCAGCAATGCCTTTTTGAAGCCGCATTTTCGGGCGTAGTCGCGCACCCCAAGCACCAGGGCACGGAACAGCCGCTCCAGGGGGTCCATCGGCTGGGCATGGCTCGGGGCGGGATGGCTGCTGTCCCAAATCGTGAGTTCTTCCTCACAGACGAGCATCTCTAGCTGCACATCTCCGTCGGATCCCACCACAAAACTGGCCCCATCGAATACCAGCTCGTCGTTCCCCCCCACTTGATTGAGGTAGATCAGTGGACAGTTGAGGCGTCGCGCCGCCGCCGCCGCCAACTGTTGGCGCAGGGCCGGCTTGGCGGCATCGAAGGGAGAGGCCGCCAGATTGATCACCAGATCCGGTTGTTCGGGGATCAGTTGATCGATGGGATCCGGGCCGTCTAGGCGCTCGCGCTGCAGGCCGTCATCCACCCAGAGGTCTTCGCAGATGGTGACTCCCAACCGCTCCCCGTTGGGGAGCCTGAGCAGGCTGGGTCCATCGCCGGGGCGGAAGTAGCGCCGCTCATCAAAGACGTCGTAACTGGGTAGTAGTTGCTTCTGGGCAATCGGTCGCCAGCCCAGGCGATTCACCAGCACCACACTGTTGAGCAGCCGTGGACTGCGGGCATCTGCGACCGGTAGTGCAGCACCTACTAACAGGGTGATGCTGCTGCTGAGTTGGTTCACCAGCCACTGCAGCACCGTGTCCTGCTGCTGAATGCGGCTCGGCTCGAGCAACTGGTCGCGGGGGGGGTACCCCCAGAGGGAGAGTTCAGGGGTGAGCACCAGCTCCACGGCCTGCTCTTCTGCCTTGCGCACGGCCTCCAGAATCCGCTTCGCATTGCCCTCGAAGTCGCCGACCACGGGGTTGAGTTGGGCCAGGGCGATGCGCATCAGCAGAGGCTCCCCGAAAGGCCATAGAGATTGTGCTGGAGCAACAGCGGCCAAACCGCTTCTGGGATCTGAGCTTCATTGGGCTGCTGGCGCAGTTGCGAACTGGCGGTGGCAGGAACCTCCAGATTCAGAAGTTCCACCCGTCCGCCCAGATCGCGCAGGGCCTGCAGCGTGGCGTCCTCGAGGGGCCAACCCTTGCGTGGGGCAATCGCTAAGCGGCACTGCGGCAGCCAGCAATCGCTCTGTTTCCAGCGGGGGATCTGGCCGGCGAGATCGCTTCCCACCACAAACACCAGCTCCTGATCGGGCCAATGCTGGGCGGCCCTTTGCAGGGTGATCAAGGTGTATGGGCTGCTCAGATGCTGGGCCAGCTCCAGCCGGTCATCCTGCAATTGCTGCACCAGCTGGCCGAGCAGCATCGCCCGCAACGTCAGGGGGGCATCGTGCTGTTTCAGCGGGTTGTCGCTGGCCCAGGTCGCCACCTGGCCATAGCGGTTCAGCAGCCCCTCCAGCAGCACTTGATGGCCGCGGGTGGGTGGATCAGCGCTGGTGCCCAGCAAAGCGATGGCAGCAGCTGTCATTTCAGGGCAGCAGCGGTTGGAGATCCTGCTCCAGGGCATTCGGCCAACGCAGCAGCCAGTGGTGCACCACGGGATCCCGTTCGGCCAAGCGGCGCAACAGCGCTCCGGGTTGGCCACCGCGCCGACGCAGCAACTGCTGGGCCACCAGACGCCCTGTGCGGCGGCTTGCATGCACCGCCAGGGCCGCCTGGGCCAGAGCTACCGGGGCTGCTGGGGCCAAACTGCCGCCGCCGCTCACCGGCACCAGCAGCAGCAGTGCTTGCTTGAGGGCCGCCAGCCCCAACTGCACCCCGCCCAGCAGGGCGTTGTGGCTGGAGAGCCGGGTGAGCAGCAGCCGTGCCGCCGCTGGAGTCATCGGCAGGTTGTAGAGGCGGCTGAGTTGCAGCACCAGGGCGGTGTCGCAGGCCATGCCTCCCGCCATATCAAGGGCCATCACAGGGTTGACGGCCACACCAGTGGCCTTGGCGGCCGCGTAGCGACCGATCAGGCTCTGGGCCTTGCTGCGGTGCTGTTGCAGCCGCAGTTCTTGGCAGGCCCTCTGGAAGCGGTCGGCTTGGCGCAGCGACTGGATCGCCAGCAGCAGGGTGCCTTCGTTCTCCAGCTGCTGGCAGAGCTGCTCCTGCAGGTCCTGCACCTGTGGGGTCGTGATTGTGCTGCGCACGCGCCCATCGGCCTGGATCTGGGGGCTGCGGGGTGCTGCTGCTGCCCAGGTGATCGGCAGATCCACCGGCAGCCGGGCGCGAATGCTGCGCAGCAGGGCGGCGCGTTCCTGCTTCGGCCAGCGGTCACTGCGGTTCAGCACCAGCTGCAGGGGCTTGCCGCTCTCCAGCAGCGTGCTCAAGGCCTCCAGGTCGGCCCGGGTCAGATCGCTGTCCACCACCAGCAACACCAGGTCGGCCCCCATGGCCACGCGGGCGGCCAAGCGCGCCCGTCCGGCGGCATCGATTTCATCAATGCCGGGGGTGTCCACCAGCTCCACCCTGGTGAGCCCTGAAAGCTCCATGGGCCAGTCCACCGCCTGTTGGCGCCGGGTGCTGCCATGGGCGACATCCGTCTCCAGAAGTGGCCTTTGGATCAAGGCATTAATCAGGCTGGATTTGCCCACGCCCACGCGTCCAAACACGGCAATGCGCAGGCGCCGTTGCTGCAGCCGTTGCAGTTGGCGATCCAATAGCTGCAATTCACCCCCCAGCAGCCCCCGGTCCCGGGCGCTCAGCAGCAGCTGGCTGCGCCAGCGCTCCAGCAGCAGCTGGCAGCGTTCAATGGTGTGGGGCGGGGTGGAGTGCATCCCGTTCATGCTGCCGGCTTGCGCCACCAGCCAGCCAGAACGGCCAGCACGGATTCGGCCCCGATCACGCCGACGAAGCCGCCGAATTCATCCACCACCACGCGCACGCCGCTGCTGTCGCGCCGGAAGCCCGTCAACAGCCGATCGGCTCGAATCATCTCCGGCACATATTCCACCGGTTCGCAGAGGTCAACGGGCGTAAGCAGCCCACGGTTCTCCAATAGGGCGGTGAGCACCCGCTCGCGGCTGGCCACGCCAAGCACCTTGTCCACCTGATCGCCGAGCACCACCCACCACGGGTCGTTCTTACTCATCAGCTTGGCTCGTTGGGCTTCGATGCTCAGGCTGCCGTCCAGAGTGGGCGCCGCCACACGCGGTGTCATCAGGTCGCGGGCCGTGAGGTCGTTCAGCTGAAAGACCTTGCCGATCATCGCGGCTTCATCGGCTTCGATTTCACCCTTCTGTGAGCCCAGGCGAGCCAGCAGACGGATCTCTTCTTCATTGGTGCTCAGTTCCGCTTCCGCGGTGATGGCCGGCAGCATCCGCTCCAGCAGCAGCACCAGCGGCCTCAGCACTAGGCCGAGCCAATGCAGCAAGGGTGCACTGGCCAGAGCAACCGGCAGGGCCAGGCGGCTGCCGAGAGCCTTGGGCAGGATTTCCCCCAGCAGGATCACCAAGACGGTGAGTCCTACCGAGAACACCGGCAGGGCGGCACCGCTGATGTTGCGTTGTTCGAACACCCAGGCGGCGTAACCGCCCAGCATCAGGCTGCCGAAAATATTGAAGCCGTTGTTGGCGATCACCAGGGCCGACAGGGTCCGCCCCAGCCGTTGACGCAACTGCGCCAGCCGCCGGGCCCCGGCCACTGGGCGTTCCCGGGCCGCTAGCTCGTGCACCCGAATCGGACTCACCGTGAGCAGGGCGGCTTCCACGCCGGAGCAGAGGGCCGAGCCCAGCAGCACCACCAGCACCAGCAGCAACAGCACCAGTAGGTCTGAGTTGGGCGCCATCCGGCGAGGTTTCTAATCGCCTTACTCTATCGATGCTTGTGAGACATTCCAGCCGTGAAAAAGGCGTTGATCACTGGGATCACAGGGCAAGATGGCAGCTACCTGGCCGAGCTTCTGCTGGAGAAGGGCTACGAGGTGCACGGGATCAAGCGCCGGGCCAGCAGTTTCAACACCGGTCGTATTGATCACCTGTATCAGGACCCCCATGACGCGGATCCGCGCCTGATTCTTCATTACGGCGATCTCACCGACAGCACCAATCTGATCCGCATCATTCAGCAGGTGCAGCCTGATGAGATCTACAACCTTGGGGCCCAGAGTCATGTGGCCGTCAGTTTTGAGGCCCCGGAGTACACCGCCAACAGCGATGCTCTCGGGACGCTGCGCATCCTTGAAGCGGTGCGGATGCTCGGGCTTACTGAAAAAACCCGGATCTATCAGGCCAGCACCAGTGAGCTCTATGGCTTGGTGCAGGAGATTCCCCAGAAGGAATCCACACCCTTCTATCCCCGCAGTCCCTACGGCGTCGCCAAGTTGTACGCCTACTGGATCACGGTGAACTACCGCGAGTCCTATGGGATGTACGCCTGCAACGGCGTGCTGTTTAACCACGAGAGCCCTCGCCGCGGTGAAACCTTCGTGACCCGCAAGATCACCCGGGGCCTCTGCCGCATTGATGCTGGGCTCGAGGCGTGCCTCTTCATGGGCAACCTCGATGCCAAGCGCGACTGGGGCCATGCCCGCGATTACGTCGAGATGCAGTGGCGGATGCTCCAGCAGGATCATCCCGAAGACTTCGTCATCGCCACCGGGCGCCAGGAAAGTGTGCGCCGCTTCATTGAACTGGCGGCGCAGAAGATTGGCTGGGGCGTTATCACCTGGCAGGGCGATGGGCTCGAGGAGGTTGGCCGCCGTGCCGACAGCGGTGCCGTGGTGGTGCGGATCGACCCCCGCTATTTCCGGCCCGCTGAGGTGGAGACACTGCTAGGGGATCCCACCAAGGCCCGGGAGAAACTGGGCTGGACACCCACCACCACGCTCGAAGAGCTGGTGGCTGAGATGGTGGAGACCGACCATGAGGAGGCCCGTAAGGAAGCGCTGCTGAAGCGTGAAGGGTTCAACGTTGTCGGGTCGCGCGAATGACCCTGATTTCTGGATCAGACCGGATCGCCATTTTTGGTGCTCGGGGGATGGCAGGCAGTGCTATCTCCCGGGCCTTGCAGCAGGGCGGGTATGGATCGCTCTTAACGCCAGGCCGTGATGCCTTGAATTGTCTGGATCGCACGGCCGTGGAGCAGTGGATGCAGCAGGCGCGGCCGGATGTGGTGGTTCTCGCTGCTGCCCGGGTTGGTGGCATTCAGGCCAACAACAGCTTTCCGGCTGATTTCCTGCTGGACAACCTCAAGATCCAAACCAATGTGATCGAGGCGGCCTGGGCCAGTGGTGCCCGGAGGCTGCTGTTTCTGGGCAGCAGTTGCATTTACCCGAAGTTCGCAGACCAACCGATTCGCGAAGAGGCGCTACTCACCGGTGCCCTCGAGGCCACCAATGAGTGGTATGCCATCGCCAAGATCAGCGGCATCAAGCTGTGTGAGGCCCTGCGTCGCCAGCACGGCTTCGACGCGATCAGCCTGATGCCGACCAATTTGTATGGCACGGGGGACAACTACCACCCCACCAACAGTCATGTGCTGCCGGCCCTGCTGCGCCGCTTCCATGAAGCCAAGACCCGTGGCGATGCGGCGGTGACCTGTTGGGGCAGCGGCGCTCCGCTGCGGGAGTTCTTGCACGCCGATGACCTGGGTGCGGCCTGTGTTTTTGCCCTGGAGCATTGGAGCGCCCTGGCGGACGATGCCCCCAAGAACGAGGCTGGCCAGCCCCTGGCCTTTTTGAATGTGGGCACCGGTGTGGACCTCACGATTCGAGCCTTGGCGGAGCAGATCGCAGCCGTGGTGGGTTTCAACGGAGACCTGCTTTGGGACACCAGCAAGCCGGATGGAACGCCGAAAAAGCAGCTGGATGTCAGCCGACTGCGGGCGATGGGCTGGTCGGCATCGATTCCCTTGGCCGACGGCTTGCAGCGTGCTTACGCGGATTTCCAGGCAGCCCTGGCGACTGAACAATTGAGGGTCTGAGCTGCCATCCTGTTCCCTTGAACGCTCTGTTGCTGTGAACGGCTTCGACTCCGGCATCCACGCACGTCGTCGCGCCCTGTTTCTGGAGCAACTCGGCGCCGCCGCCGCGGTGATCCCGGCCGCGGCACTGGCGACCCATCACGCCGACTGCGAGTGGCCCTTCCGACAGGACAGCGATTTCTTTTACCTCACCGGTTTTGATGAACCGGACGCGGTGGCTCTACTGCTGCCGCATCGACCGGAGGGCGAGCGCTTTGTGCTGTTCGTGCAGCCCAAGGACCCAGCAGCTGAGGTGTGGACTGGCTTCCGCTGGGGTACAGAGGGAGCGGTGGAGCGTTACGGCGCGGATGTGGCCCATCCGCTGGATCAGCTGAGCGAAAAACTGCCCGAGTACCTCGCCGGTGCCGAGGCCATCGCCTTCCGGGTGGGCCGTCACACATCGGTGGAGTCGATGGTGCTCTCGGCCTGGGGGCGGCAACTTGATACCTATGCCCGCACGGGTACGGCGGCTCTGGGGCTGGTGGCGCCAACGCCGATCCTGCATCGCCTGCGCCTGCGCAAGGAGCCCCATGAGCTGGAGCGTTTGCGGGAGGCCTGTCGCATCTCCTCAGAAGCCCACGAGCTGGCCCGCTCGATCACCCGCCCGGGCATGAACGAAGCCGAGGTGCAGGCGGCGATGGAGGCCCACTTCCGCAGCAACGGGGCCCGCGGTCCGGCTTATGGCTCCATCGTTGCTGGCGGCGATAACGCCTGCGTCCTGCACTACACCGCCAATACGGCCCAGCTTCAGGACGGTGACCTGCTGCTGATCGATGCCGGTTGTTCCCTGGAGGATTACTACAACGGCGACATCACCCGCACCTTCCCGGTGAATGGCCGCTTTACGGCGGAGCAACGGGAGCTCTACAGCTTGGTGCTGGCGGCCCAGGAGGCTGCGGTTGCCGTTGTGGCTCCCGGCGGCACCGCCGAGGCGGTGCACGACACGGCCCTGCGAATTCTGGTTGATGGCCTGGTGGATTTGGGCCTGCTGAT
>JADHMX010000102.1 GCA_016779825.1 Synechococcus sp. BS301-5m-G53
ACAGATGCTGAAGCAGAGGCCGTTGGGGCACCGGTTGACGCAGCGGCTGGAGCACCAGCGGGAGCTTTGGCCTGCGCCTCGGCAATCTCCGCTTCTGACTCGACAATCAGTCCGATCGTTTCACCCACCGGTGCCGTACTGCCAGCAGGCATCAGCACTGCAGCCAGAAACCCGTCGTTGAAGGATTCCACATCCATATCCGCCTTGTCCGACTCAACGACAAGAACGGACTCGCCCCGGGCAACCTTTTCACCAGGCTTCTTGAGCCACTCCACGATCTTGCCCTCCGTCATGGTGGAGCTGAGGGCAGGCATGAAGATGTCGTGGGTTGCCAAAGCCGTCTCCGGATGGACTGAGTAGTAGGGGATTTTACGGGCCGGCAGACCGCGGCCTGTTCACTGGATCAACCCTGCTCGATCGCCTCGATCACCCCGTCGCGCACAACAACTGCTACTTGCATCTTGCTAACGAGGTTGTCACCCACCTGAACATCGCAGAAGCTCTCCAGCTGACCCTGTTCCACAACCTGTTCCATTTCAAGCTCACGCACCTGAGCCTGTTGATGCAGCAGATTGCGCTTCTGTTCCTCGAGCTCGGCCCGCTTGGCCGCCACCTGCTGCTGTACCTGAGCCACCTGCTCCTGAACCCTGGGATCAAGTGGATTGGCACTCTGACGGCGCACATCGTCAACCACCTGCTGGCCTTCCTGCTCCAATTGCGCCAGCTGCTGGTCGGTGGTGGCGATCGCCGTGCTCAATTCGCGCTCGGCTTCTTCCTTCCAGGCCGGAGTCACCACAGCACGAACGGTGATGGAGCGCTTGATCGACAGGGTGGTGCCGTCGGACATGAGAGCCAAGAGGAAGCGCCAAGCGTCTCAGCCCGACGGCCAATGGTCAACCCAGGATCCCGTGCCAGCACTCAGCGCCCGTACAGCGCCTCAATCGCTTCCGAGTCCCGCTCAGTGATCCGATCGCGGCGTTGTTTCAGCGTCTGCGTTAACAACCCATTGTCGATCGAGAACGGTTCCACCAGAGCCACACCCACGAGGCGCTCATCCCCCCGAGCCCCCACCCGATCACTCAGCAGACGGTTGAGCTCTCCGCGCAGCAGTCGCCTCAAGCCCGGATCTCCTGGAGACCCGCCCAGATCCTCACCAGGATCAGCGATCTGATCACTGGCCCAGGCCCGCATCGCCTCGAGACGGGGCACAACAAGGGCCCCGAGCTGACGTTCGTCCTGTCCCACCAGCATCACCTGCTCGATCAGAGGACTGGCCACCAGGGTTTCCTCCAGGGGGCCCGGCTCGATGTTCTCGCCACTGCTGAGAACAATCGTGTCCTTGGCACGGCCGGTGAGTACCACCGACCCATCCGGGAGCAGCAGACCCAGATCACCAGTGTCAAACCAACCCTCAGCATCCAGCACCTTGGCCGTGGCTTCGGGTTTGCCGAGATAGCCCCGCATCACCTGGGGACCCCGCACCTGCACGACCCCCCGCTGGCGATAACCGAGAGGCAACCGAGTTTCGGCATCGAGGATTCGAAACTCGGTTTCCGGCATGGGCAATCCCGAGCTGCCTCGAATATTGCGCCAAGGGCGCCGGCAACTCACCACCGGGCTGGTTTCCGTCAGGCCATACCCCACGAGCAGTTCAATACCCACCGCTTCAAAGAAGGAATCCACGTGGGGAGCGATGGCGCCGCCACCGTTGATCGGAAAGCGCAGGGAACCACCACTGAGCTGACGTCGCACCTTGGGCCAGATCAGACGGGCGGCCAGCGCATGGGCCGGCCAGCGGCTGGAGGCCTCGGCAGCAGCGATGACACGATCCCGTTTGCGAACAGGGTCCAGCATCAGATTGCGACTGCGACGACGTGCCAGGGCATAGGCAGCACTGTTGGCCAGTGCTGCTTTCAACAGCCGCTGGCGAGCGGGAGGAAACGTTTTCAGAACATCATCGAAACCGGCCTGAACGGCCTCCCAGAGGCGAGGCACCGTGACCATCACCACAGGTCGAACCCGGGGTAGATCCCGTTTGAGCTGCTTAATCGTGGTGTAACTCTGCGAGCAAGCGCAGGAAAAGAAGTAGTACTCCGCGCTGCGTTCGTAGGCATGCCAAATCGGCAGAACGCTCAACACCGGATCACCTGCTTCGGGGCGAGCGACACAGGCCAGGCTGCGCATCTGATGGAGAAGGTTGGCGTGGCTGAGGGGCACGCCCTTGGGGCGCCCGGTGGTGCCGCTTGTGTAAAGGAGTGTGGCGGTAGTACTGGTCGCGGAAGCGCGCTCCCTGGCGAGCAGTGAGTCCGGCGCCAACGCCAACTCGCCACGGGCTAAGAAGGCATCAAAAGAGAAAGCACCATCCGGAGCTTCTCCCTCCAGCACCAACACAAAGCGCAGTTGCTCTCGCCATGACCCAGGCAATTCGAGCCGTTGCAGCAGCTCGGCGTTTTGCACCACCAAAGCAACCGAAGCTGAATCCTTGAGGATGTAGCGAAGCTCTTCAACAGGTGCTGCGGCTCCCCTTACCGCATCGATGGCACCCGCTCGCATCAGCCCCTGATCAGCCACCAGCCATCGGGGACTGTTCTCTGCAAACAGGCTCACCACATCCCCCGTCGTGACGCCGATCCTGCGGAAGGCAGCCGCTGCCAGGCTGATCCTGTCGGCCAGCTCCGCGTAGCTGAAGCGCTCGGGGTGGGTTGCATGGGGAGCATCCACGGCGAGCACCTCACCGTGGTGGTCGGCGAGCCACGGCCAGACTTGATCGACACGCCCCAAAGACTCCACGTGGTGCTGACGAGCCAGGGAAGCCTGCTCGCGTGGAGTTGGACGCCAGGAAGCGTATGCGGTGGCAGTCACAGGACGGAATCGCAGTCGCCCAGGCCTATCACCAACCTTGACCTTCGGCAATCGCCGGGCTCGGAGTGTCCTTCCAGCGCAGACCAAACCGTGCGGCCATCACCTCGCCAACCAGCGGTTGAACGTCCGAAACGCTCAACCCGGGAATCCAGTCGCTGAGCCGGCCGACGGCCCGCCCGGTGAGGCCACAGGGAACAACAGCCTCAAACCCATCCATGGCGCAACTCACGTTCAAGGCAACCCCGTGCTGAGTAATCCAGCGCCTGCACCCCACGCCAATGGCCGCCACTTTGCACTGATCAAGCCAGACCCCCGTCAAACCGGCGAGTCGCTCACCTCTGAGACCCAGCGAAGCCATCACATCAATCACCACCTGCTCCAGCTGACGCAGGTACCAATGCAGATCCGTGCAGTGGCGATGAAGGTCCAGCACGGGATAGATCACAAGCTGACCTGGACTGTGATAGGTCACCTCCCCGCCGCGATCAATGCGATGGAGGGGTGCTGGAGGTTGTTGCGGATCGAAGAGGAGATGACCTTCCGAAGCGCCGCGCCCAAGGGTGTAACAGGGTGGATGCTGCAGCAGCCATACCGCTTCTGCAGGCGGGTCGCCCCCTAAATCAGCCTCTTCCAACAGCCGACCCTGCCAGTGGCGCTGCCAGGCCCAGGCCTGCGCGAACGGTACCAAGTGAGCCGGCTGGAAAAGAAATGCCGCAGACCCTGTTCCGGAACCGGGCTTCGTCACTAGGTTGCCGATAGGACAAGGCACCGGAGGGATGCCATGAAGCTGTTGATCCATGGTCGCAACCTGGACGTGACACCTGCTCTACGCGACTACACCGAAACCAAGCTCGACAGGGCGATTCACAATTTCGGCGATCTCGTGAAAGAGGCGGATGTGCATCTCTCAGTGGCCCGGAATCCACGGGTCCCGCAGCAAACGGCAGAGGTCACCGTGTTCGCCAATGGAACGGTGATCCGAGCCCAGGAACGGAGTGAAAACCTCTACGCCAGCATCGACCTCGTGGCCAGCAAACTCGCTCGCCAGCTGAGACGTTACAAAGATCGCCACAGCGACCATCACCACAGCCACGGCCACAAAGCCAGCGAAACCCCCACAACGGAAGCTGTGCTCGACAACGAAGCCGTCGTCGAGTCACTCCTCGACGGGAAGGAGGTGCAATTGCCCAGCCCAGGCGTGCGCCGCAAATATTTCGCCATGCCACCGATGACCCTGGAACAGGCCAGGCAGCAGCTTGATCTGATCGATCACGACTTTTATGTTTTCCGCGACAGCGATAGCGGCGAGCTGCAGGTGATCTACCGCCGTAACCACGGTGGTTATGGCGTGATCGAAGCGCGCGGCTGAACAACGAACCACTGACTGCTTTGCCTGTCCCTTGTGATGACCGCGCCAGCGCGCCGGCAGGACCTTCCGGACCTGCCCCCCCTGATTCATCAGGCTCTCCTCAACCCCCTGCTGCGTGAGGAGGACCTGCTCAGCCTTTGTGACGCGTCCCGTCAATACAGCTTCGGTGGCGTGGGAGCCAGCCTGATTCACCTTCAGACCATCCGCCAACGTCTGGGTGGAAGCGGGCCGGTGAGGCTGATTGCCACTGTGGCCTTCCCATTCGGTGCCCTTCCGGCCGACTTAAAGCAAGCCGAGGCTGAATGGGCTGCCGCCGAAGGTGCCGATGCCCTCGATGTCACCCCCAACCTGGCAGCGCTGGTGAACGGTCAACCCAACGTCTACGCCGAAGAGTTGGCCGCGATCGCCTCTCTCGATCTACCCATGACCGTTGTTTTGGACGTGAATCAGCTCACCCGAGAGCAGTTGGCGCTTGGAGCCGAAGCGGCCCTCGATGCTGGAGCGGCCGCACTGCAGGCGGGCAATGGTTTCGGCGGCGCGGTCACGGCAGAACAGGTGAAGCAGTTGCGTCAGCTGACAGGGGGGCGTTGCGGCCTCAAGGCAGCCGGTGGCATCAAAACCCTGGAGCATGCGCTCGATCTGGTCGAGGCCGGTGCCACAGCCCTTGGAACAGGCCATGGCCCTGCCCTGGTTCAGGCTCTGCGGCATCCGGGATGAGCGGCGACAGACGATTGCAAGGGTTGGCCCTCAAGGTGGGCCCCCTTGGTGAGCACGACCGGCTGCTCACACTGCTGAGCGACGACGTCGGCGTGATTCGACTGGCTGTTCCTGGCGCCAGAAGACCCCGCAGCAGCCTGGCCGCTGCCGTGCCACTGACCTGCCTGGACCTTCAGGTCGTCGGTCGCCGCGGCCTGGCCCGGGTCCGTCAGCTTCAGGTGCAGCGCAGCTACAGCGGCCTTGGGCAGCGCCTGGACACCCTTGCAGCTGCCCAGGCACTCGCAGAGCTGGCGATCGCCCTGGTGAGCTCCGATGATCCCGTGCCCGGCCTCCTGGATGCGGTGCTGATCCATCTCGAGCGACTGGACAACCTCAGCCGAGCCCCCGGTGACAAGGTTGATCACTGCCTGGCACACGTGGTGCAGGCTGGAGTTCACCTGCTCGCACTCGGGGGGTATGGACTGCCTCTTCAGGCCTGCTGTCGCAGCGGGGCGACCTTGACACCACCGATTGGTCAGTGGGAGTGGCGATGCAGCGTCCTGCCGGAAGAAGGACTGGCCCTCGGAGCCTTGGCTGGAGCCACCATCCAGCTGAATCCCTCGGAGCTGGCTCTCCTGCAACGTCTGCCAAGGGCAGAGCTGCCCCGCCGCAGCAATGGCGACCTCCTCGGGCCGCGACCGGTCTGGCTGAAGCTGCTTGCGGTGCTGGAGTGCTGGTGCCG
>JADHMX010000103.1 GCA_016779825.1 Synechococcus sp. BS301-5m-G53
CTCAGTGGATCCACTCCACTGGTCTCCAGGTGCAGCGGTAGGCCACACCGCGCATCGAGGGCCTCGGTGAGGGGCTGCAGATCGTGATGCAGTGGTTCCCCTCCGGTGATCACAACAAAGCTGGCCCCGGCTTTGGCAGCCCTGTGGGCTGCATCAGCCAAGCCATCAATGGGCTGCTCAGGATGCCCCTGGCTGGGCCACGAGTGTTTGGTGTCGCACCAGGGACAACCCACCGTGCAACCGGCTAGGCGAATGAAGAACGCACTGCGTCCGGCATGGTGGCCTTCTCCTTGCAGGGAATGGAACGTTTCCACCACCGGGAGACGCTGGGAGTCAGCCATCGATGCGGTTCATGGGATCGCAATGTCCCCCTGTTGACGCAGGGCCTGGGCAGGTGAATCGGGAAGACGTTGTTGGGCCGCTTCGATCAATCCCCGGAACAACGGATGTGGTTTGCCGGGACGGGACAGGAATTCGGGGTGGTACTGGCAGGCCGTAAAGAACGGATGGCCTTTCAGTTCGATCAATTCCACCAGGCGTCCGTCCGGGGATGTGCCGCTCACCACGTAGCCGGATTCCAGGAACAGATTGCGATAGGAGTTGTTGAATTCGTAGCGGTGGCGGTGACGTTCGTAGACCACCTCGTCCCCATAAAGCCTCTGGGCCAGGGTCCCGGGCGCAATCCTGCAGGGATAGACCCCCAGTCGCATCGTGCCGCCGAGGTCCACCACGTCCTGCTGCTCCGGCAGCAGGTGGATCACGGGATGCGGAGTGTTTTCGTTCAGTTCGGCACTGGTCGCATCGGTGAGACCGGCCTGGTTGCGGGCCCACTCGATCACAGCGGTTTGCATTCCGAGGCATAGACCCAGGAAGGGAACGCGTTGCTCCCGGGCCCAGCGAATCGCTGCGATTTTTCCGTCAACGCCACGGTTGCCGAAGCCACCGGGCACCACCACGGCATCCATGCCGCGCAGGAGTGCATCGGCACCGTCGGATTCAATCTGTTCGGCGCAAACCCAGTGCAGGTCGAGGGAGGCGTCCTGGGCAATGCAGGCATGCTGCAACGCTTCGACAACGGAGAGATAGGCGTCGTTCAGCTGCACGTACTTGCCCACCAGGGCCACCTTCACAGAAGGGCCGGGGTTGCGCAGGTTGTTGACCAGTTGTTCCCATGCCGCCATGTCGCTGTCATGGTCGGTCAGATTCAGCACATCCAGCACTTCACGGCACAGCCCCTCCTGTTCAAGGATCAGCGGAACGGCATAGATGCTGTCGGCATCCAAGGAGGGGATGACGGCTCGGGTGGGAACTCCGCAGAAGCCGCCGATTTTGCGCTTGAGATCGTCGCTGATGTCGCGATCACTGCGGCAGATCAGCACATCCGGCTGGATGCCGATGGAGCGCAGTTCCTTGACCGAGTGCTGGGTTGGCTTGGTTTTGAGTTCTCCGGAGGTGCCGATGAAGGGCAGCAGGGTGACGTGGATGTAAGCCAGATCGTTGCGGCCCACGTCGCCTCGGAACTCGCGAATGGCTTCGAGGAACGGCAGTGATTCGATGTCACCGACGGTGCCGCCGATTTCGGTGATCACCACATCGGCGTTGCTGTTGGAGGCAACCCGATGGATGCGCTCACGAATTTCACCGGTGATGTGGGGAATCACCTGAACCGTGCCGCCGTTGTAGTCGCCGCGTCGCTCCTTGTTGATCACCGATTGGTAGATCGAGCCGGTGGTCACGCTGTTCAGCCGTGACATGGCCGTGTCGGTGAAGCGCTCGTAATGGCCCAGGTCGAGATCGGTTTCTGCGCCGTCTTCGGTGACGAAGACCTCCCCATGCTGGAACGGGCTCATCGTCCCGGGATCCACATTGAGGTAGGGATCCAGCTTGAGGATTGAAACGTTGTAGCCCCGCGACTTCAGCAGCCGGCCGAGGCTTGCCGCCACGATCCCCTTGCCAATGCTGGACACCACACCACCGGTGATGAAGACGAATTTGGCCATGACCTGCCAGGCGATTCTTCAAATTAGCTGGCGTGGGTCATGGGCTCCAGCGTTCAGGCGGTGGGTGCTTTAGCTCTCGAGCAGGCTGCGCAGCATCCAGGCGGTTTTTTCGTGCACCTGAAGGCGTTGGGTCAAGAGGTCGGCACTGGGTTGGTCGTCCGCCGCCTCAGCCAGAGCGAACACACTGCGCGCTGTTCGTGCCACTGCTTCGTGGCCCGCCACCAACTCCCGCACCATGTCCAAAGCTGCTGGATGTTGCTCGGCTTCCGGGATGGAGGACAAGGCCGCCAGGGTGCTGCCGCCATGGGGGGCCATTAGGCCCAGGGCTCGGATCCGTTCGGCAATTTCATCCAGTGAGGTCCAAAGCTCGGTGTACTGCTCCATGAACATCAGGTGCAGTGTGTTGAACATCGGGCCGGTCACATTCCAGTGGAAACCATGGGTTTTTCCGTACAACACATAGGTATCCGCCAACAGCCGGCCGAGTCCATCGGCGATGGTGCTGCGCTGCTCTTGGGAAAGACCGATGTTGATGTCCACGATGCGATGGGTAGTGGTGGGCTGTTGGTTCAGGAATCCAGGCCCTGGATGTAATCCCGGACCTTGCTGCGTCGTTGGGGTTGTCGCAGTTTGAGCAGAGCACGGGTTTCGATCTGTCGGACGCGCTCCCTGGAGAGTTTGAGTTCTTCTCCGATCTGGGCCAGGGTCTGAGGCGTGTCGTCTTCCAATCCGAAGCGCCTGCGCAGGACTGCGGCCTCCCGACTGGTGAGTTCCTCCAAGAGATGCTCGAGATCGTTGTGGAGTTCGTCGATGGTCAGGGTCTGCTCGGGCGTGGCATGGCTGTCTTCGATCAGATCCCCAAGCTGGGTGTCCTGATCACGGCCGACGCGGGTGTCCAGCGAGACCGAACGGGGCACCCGGGCCAGGGTCTGCCGCACGGTGTCCTCACTGATGCCGAGTTCTCGAGCCAGATCTGAGATGGAGGCGAGGCGTCCTTCGTTGCTGGCAATCTCCTGCTGAACCCTTTTGATCCGGTTCAGTTTTTCGGTGACGTGGACGGGCAAACGAATGGTGCGGCTCTGGGTGGCGATGGCCCTGGTGATGCCCTGACGGATCCACCAGTAGGCGTAGGTGCTGAAGCGGAAGCCGCGGGTGGGGTCGAACTTCTCCACGGCCCGTTCCAGCCCGAGCGTCCCTTCCTGCACAAGGTCCAGGATTTCCATGCCCCGCTGCTGATATTTCTTGGCCACGGCCACCACCAGCCGCAGGTTGGCCTGAATCATGTGGTCCTTGGCCCGCCGACCGTTGCGGAGAGCCACCCGCAGGTCTTTGGCCTCCAGTTGGGCCTGCTCAGCCCAGACCTGATATCCCTGGTCGATCCGCTTTTGCAACTCCGGTAAGGGCAGGCCGGCCGCCCGGGCCCATTCCTGCTTGGTCGGCCAGTGGCTGTGCTGGTTCGCTTCGCGGCGTTGGAGTTCTTCGAGACGGTGCAGTTCACCGATGGCGGCATCGCTCTCAGCCAGATCCCGTTGCTGGTGCAGCAGTGCTTCACGGCGCTGCACCAGCCGCGCCAGGGTGACCTCCTCTTCGTTGGTGAGCAGGTCGACCCGGCCAATGTCCTGGAGATATAGCCGCAGCAAATCCGTCGTACCGCTGCTGCGGCGTTCACGGGTCCCCCCGGTCCGTCGGGGCTTGCTGGGCAAAAGCTGGATGTTGTGAAGTCCAACTTCAGGGTTCCTCGCCGTTGGCCGCGGTGCGACAAATGCGCTGATTCCCTTCGGGATCTGCTCAGCCCAGCTATTGAGATCAGTCCTCCTGGTCGGGCTCGACCCAGGTGCTGGCCACATGCAGCTCTTCCAGCTGCTTGTCGGCCACGCCCCCAGGGGCACTGGTCATCAGACAACGGGCTTGCTGGGTCTTGGGGAAGGCGATGGTGTCGCGGATCGATTCCTCGCCGGCCAGCAGCATCACCATGCGGTCCACACCGAAGGCCAGGCCGCCGTGGGGAGGTGCACCCACATCAAGGGCGTCCATCAGGAAGCCGAACTGCTCCTGGGCTTCCTCGAGCGGCAATCCGACGGTCTGCAACACCTGGCGTTGCAGGGCGGAGTCGTGGATGCGCAGGGAGCCGCCACCAAGCTCCAGGCCATTGAGAACGAGGTCGTAGGCCTGGGCCCGGGCACCCGGCAGGGTGTCGGCCCATTGGGAGGCATCACTGCCGAGATCCTCGGCATTGGGGGCGCAGAAGGGATGGTGCAGGGCCTCGTAACGGTTCTCGTCGCTGTTGAACTCAAACATCGGGAAGTCCACCACCCAGAGGAAGTTCCACTGGTCGTTGTCGCGGTCGGCCTTGACCATGCCCAGCTCCTTGGCCAGGTACTGGCGGACCCGGTCGAGGGCCTTGTTCACCGTGGCGGTGTCACCGGCGCCGAACAGCAGCAGGGTGCCGGGTTCCGCGCCAGTGCGGCTGAGCAGCACCTGCTTCTGCTCGTCGCTGAGGTTGTCCTTGATCGCGCCGATGGTGTCGATCTCGCCGCCGTCCCGCACTCGGATGAAGGCCAGGCCACCGGCACCGGCTTTCTGGGCTTCGCTGAACACGTCGCCGCCAGGCTTGATCCGCACGTTGGAGAGGGCGTCATTGCCGCCGGGGACCGCGATGCACTTCACCGATCCGCCGGACTTCACGGCACCGCTGAACACCTTGAAGCCCATGTCCTTGACGATGTCGCTCACGTTGGTGAGCTCCATGCCGTAGCGGGTGTCGGGCCGGTCGGTGCCGTAGCGCTCCATGGCGTCATGCCAGGTCATCCGAGGGAAGGGCCGCGGCAGTTCGATGCCTTTAACGGCTTTCCAGATGGCGCAGATCAGCGATTCATTTAGCTCGAGGATCTCCTCCTGACCCATGAAGCTCATCTCGATGTCCAGCTGGGTGAATTCCGGCTGGCGGTCGGCGCGCAGGTCTTCGTCGCGGAAACAGCGGGCCACTTGGTAGTAGCGCTCGATGCCGCCCACCATCAGCAGCTGTTTGAACAACTGAGGGGACTGGGGCAGGGCGAACCATTCGCCGCCGCAGACCCGGCTGGGCAGCACGTAGTCGCGGGCACCTTCCGGGGTGGAGCGGGTCAGCACCGGGGTCTCCACCTCGATGAAGCCTTCGTTCTCCAGGAAGCGACGGGCGGCCTGGATGGTCTGGGCCCTGAGCCGCAGGTTGTCGTTCATGCGCTTGCGGCGCAGATCCAGATAGCGGTGGCGCAGTCGCAGTTCTTCGCGGGTGTTCTCCTCGTCGTGCACTGACACGGGGAAGGGCAGGTTGCCTTTCACGCTGTTCAGCACGGTGATGCCGCTGGCCAGCACCTCTACGGCTCCCGTGGCCAGCTTGTCGTTCAGGGATTCGGCAGGGCGGGCACGAACTTTCCCCTCTACCTGCAGCACGGTTTCGCTGCGCAGATGCTCGGCGACGGCAAATGCTTCGGCGCCCAGATCCGGGTCGACGGTGATCTGAACCGTGCCGCTGCGGTCCCGCAGGTCGATGAAAATCACCCCACCGTGATCACGACGTCGATCTACCCAGCCGCACAGTTGCACCTGCTGATCGATGTTCTGTTCGCGCAGGTCGCCGCAACCGTTGCTGCGCATGGG
>JADHMX010000104.1 GCA_016779825.1 Synechococcus sp. BS301-5m-G53
CGCTTCCCCACATCACTGTCGGTGAAGGAGTCCGACGGGCTGATTCAGACCTGTCTCTCCTACGAGCACACCGGCCAGCAGCGGTCGATGACCTTTCAAACCCTGCCACCCACCATGCAAGTGAGCCCCAACGGTGGTTGGTCTCTTGGCCCGGCCAGCATCACGCCCTGGAACTGGGTGGCGGAACTCTGCGTGGTGCACCAGCAAGCGCGCAGAAGGATCGTGGTGCGTCATGGAGTGAGCGGATTGGAGCAGGTGGTGTATGTCGTAGAAATCGAAGGCACCAGGAAACCCGAGGCACCAACGGAGCCACTTCAGTGCCCCGCGCACAGCGCGGAGGACCTGCTGATCTGGGAACCCGAAGAGGGCGTTGAACTGCTTCTGGACCAGCGCGATCGCCAGGCTGGCGACGCCACCGCCTGCGGGCTGCGCTGGACCCTTCCTGATGGAACAGTGCGGCAGATGGTGCGTCGCTACGACACCAAGGGAGATCTGCTGCCCTTGAGTCAGGCCTGGCCTTGAGCCAGGAGCGTTGCATTCCTTAACAAAGAGTCGTAACGTTCTGTTAATCGACACTTGACCATGGATTCCACTTCTTCCAACAGAGATGCCTGGTTCCAGGACGCTGCTGCCGCCCAGATCCAAGGTGAGCGCATGGTGCGCGCTGAACTGCTCAACGGTCGCGTGGCCATGCTCGGTTTCGTGATCGGCGTTCTCACCGAAGCCCTCACCGGCCACGGCATCCTCAGTCAGATCACCTTCGGCGTGCTCGGCCTGAGCTGACGTCCTTTCCAGGTCCATCCCCGACCGGTCAGAGTTCGCCAGACCGAGACCGGTCCGATCGCTCCCACCAGCAGCCCACCGGCTCCCATCAACCACCAGAGGGTTGTGGGGATTCTGAACGTTTTGCTGATGTAGAGCCTCAACAGAAATTGCTGAACAATCGCCAGGATCCCCAAAGCGAAACTGCTTTCCCACCAGAGAAACAGTGTTGGGAATCCCAGGAACAGTGCCGGTGATGCCACAAGCAACATCCAGGGGACACTGAACATCAACACCACCACGGCCGCTGCCGCCAGCGCCTTCAGGACGTCACGATCCAGGCCGAGACACCAGTTTTTGGTCCACCCTTCCCAGAGGGAAGCAAGATCTGGATACATGCGTAGATCCACCGCATCAAGTCCCAGCACGTAGCGCAGCCGCATGCCTTGGTTCTTGATGCGCCGGGCCAAAGCCAGATCTTCCACCACTTCGGCGGCAAGGGCGCGATGTCCACCGATGGCTTCATAGGCCGTACGACGAAACAGCATGAATGGGCCTGCTGCAAACGCCACCGATGAGGTGGGATCGTTGGCGTCTTCAATGGGAAAGCCCAGGCCGAGAAGGCTGGCCATGATCGGCTGCACCATCCATTCCGCCAGGCAGGCGCAGCTCAGGCGCGGAGCAAGGCTGAACAGATCAGCCCCCTCATCGACCGCCTGGGCGAGAGCACGGCGCAGGGCATCGGGCTTCAGCCGCACGTCCGCATCGATGAACACCACCCACTCCGAGGCAACCCCCTCCATTCCCCTGGCGCAGGCCCAGTTCTTGCCGACCCAGCACTCACTCTCCGGCCGAGAGCCTGCTTGCAACACCTCACCGCGGATCTGAGCATGCCCGCGCTCAGCCAGCACTTGGTTCGCCAGCACTTGTGTCGCCAGCTCCGTGGTTGCATCGGTGGAAGCATCATCCACAACCAACACCTGCCAGTCAGCACAGGGAGGCTCACTCTCGAGCACGTGCTGGAGGCAGGGGCCGATGTTGGCGGCCTCGTTGTAGGCCGGGATCACCACCGTCAACGCGGTGTCCTCAGGACTGGCGGACGCGTCCGACTGCAGCACAGGAGCGCGGACAAAGCCACGCATCAGCCCCAGTTGAAGCAGCAAGAGACCGCCGCAGGATGCCGTGGCCGACGCCAGCAGCAGCAGAGCGACGAGCTGCTCCCCATGGGCACTCAAGACAACCAACGATCTGCATTCATGATCGGCTTGATGCAGAACACCATGACGCCCTGATCGCGTTCGCAGTCCGCCACATCACGGCAGGCACATCACTTGCACTCTCGTCTTTTTTAACCAGAGCAACAATGCGCCTTAACACGGATTGTCTCAGCGGTTCAGGCCGACGACAGTGTGGTCATTGAGATCGGAGGCGCTGATGACAGCCGACACTCCACCCCAGCCCAAACCTGAAGCAGCCTGACCCAACCGGCCCCTGCTCCAACAGTTTCCACCCATCCGTGAGGCTTCGTCCCTCGGCAGGCAATCACTGGTACGCCACGTCGACCGACACTCCAACGCATCGCTTCGGCTGCATCAAGCAGCCACAGGTGCCCCGGAGCTTCAAAAGCCTTACCTCTGGACTTCAGGCCCCAGGCGCCCTTAAGCCAGACGCTTCCCCATTGTCGCAACCGAGGCCGTCTTTTCTCCCGGGAAAAGGCGGCCTTGCTGTTGGCGACCATCGAAACAGAAGCGCTTTCATCAGCCGCTGCAGCTCGATGCCAAGGATTCCAACGATTGCAAGATGATCTTGAAATCTTGGGGCGATAAAAAAGGCGGACCTTTTAAGGGCCCACCTTTTTACATTTCCCAGATCCAGAATGTATCTTTGAGCACTTCAATGCGCGAGCCAGACACATTTGTTCATGACTTGGACTCTTTCTCCTGCCGCTGCTGATTGAAGGCTTCGATCTTGGAATCAGCCCAGCGCGCAAAGAAATACACACCCACGAACAGAGGTAGGTAGATAGTCCACATCCGATCAGGAGCCAGACCGCTGTTGTTAATCACTGCCAACCCGCCATAGCCAACAACGGCATAGATCACCGCACGCCTGATGGCACCGAGCTGCTTGGGGTTCATGATCGCCATTCATCACAACTCACACTACGAAGCATCTTCAGCCAGGTGCCTTGAAGCGAAAAACCCGGGGACTTGGCCTGGCCAGACACCGCCCCTAGCATCAATACATCAGTACTAAATCCATGGCCGCCCGTCCGGTCTTTCTCGACCTTCAGCCAGGGATGACCGTGATCGTCCGGCACGACCCCCTGCTCGGCGAACCCAACGACCAGGACTGGTGGATGGGACTGGTCCTGCACTGCAACGGCGGAGCAAGGGACCCTCAGGTCTTCACCCTCTTCCAGATCGCTGATATCGACTCCGGCGTGGTGCGCTGGGTGAACGCCGACCTCGTGACCCACATCCTGCCGGCGGCACCGACCAGCACCCATTAAGGGCGGAATCAATACCACGAACAAATGGGAACCGCGAGCATGCGATCAAAATCGCTTAAATCCGAAACATAGTGTTACAGTTTTTGGCATCCTCGATCACTCCGGATGTTCACGCTCGACAAAGCTCGTCAGATTTTCCCGGAGACCATGACTGCCGATGCCGTGCCGGCCATCACCGCGCGGTTCAAGCTGCTCAGCCCTGAAGACCAACTGGCCCTGATCTGGTTTGCCTATCTGGAAATGGGGCAGACCATCACCGTGGCAGCCCCGGGAGCTGCCCGTATGGCCCTGGCGAAGCCCACCCTCGATGAAATCGTGGCAATGAGCTTCGACGAGCAGACCAAGGTGATGTGCGACCTGGCGGCCAAGATCAACAGCCCGGTCTCCAGCCGTTACGCCTTCTGGTCAGTGAACGTGAAGCTCTGCTTCTGGTATGAGCTGGGTGAATTCATGCGTCAGGGCAAGGTGGCCCCGATCCCCCAGGGCTACAAGCTGTCAGCCAACGCCACCTCCGTGCTGGAAGCCGTGAAGAAGGTGGAGCAGGGACAGCAGATCACCCTGCTGCGCAATTTCGTGGTGGACATGGGTTATGACCCCGACGTGGACGACAGCAAGGTGGTGGCTGAGCCGATCGTGGCGCCGACTCCGGAAGATCAGCGTGAGGAGATCTTCATTCCGGGTGTGCTGAATCAGACGATCCTCAGCTACATGCAGCTGCTCAATGCCAATGACTTCGACCAGCTCATCGATCTCTTCCTCGATGACGGGGCTCTTCAGCCACCGTTTCAGCGTCCGATCGTGGGTCGGGACGCCATCCTCAAGTTCTTCAAGCGCGATTGCCAGAACCTCAAGCTGATCCCCCAGGGAGGATTCGGAGAGCCTGCCGATAGCGGATTCACCCAGATCAAGGTCACCGGAAAGGTGCAGACGCCTTGGTTCGGCCGGGAAGTGGGCATGAACGTGGCCTGGCGCTTCCTGCTCGATGACAACAACAAGATCTACTTTGTGGCGATCGACCTGCTGGCCTCTCCCGCCGAGCTGCTGAAGCTTGGTGGCAAGTGATCCGATTCGCAACGACCACTGGCGAGGGTTGCAACTGGCGGGCTTAATCGGGTCCGCCTGGCTGGTCACCCTCACGGCTGGACTCAGGCTTCCCATTCAGCAGGCCCACCCTCTGCTGATTGCAGGGCTTGTTCTGCTGAGAAGCTTTCTGCACACAGGGCTGTTCATCGTGGCTCATGACGCCATGCATGGCAGCCTCATTCCTCACCGAAAACTCTTCAATCGGTTCATCGGCCAGGGCTGCCTCTGGGCCTACGCCGGCCTGAGCTTTCAGGAGTGCCTGAACCATCACATTCAGCACCATCATTCGCCAGGATCCAAGACTGATCCCGATTACTGCAACGCAGCGGATCCTTCACCAGTGGCCTGGTATGCCCGCTTTCTCAGTCGCTATCTGAATCCGATGCAGCTGCTCAAGCTGGCGTCCTGGATGGGGGCTTTGCTGTTGATGATTCCCGCCAATCAGGATCAGCCACTGTTCACGCTTGCGTTGATCTATGTGCTTCCTTTAATCATCAGCTCCTGGCAACTATTTGTGGTGGGGACATTTTTACCCCATCGCAAAAGTGCCCCTGAGACTGATGATTTCCATCAACCAATCAGCCTCGATCTTCACCCCATACTGTCGTTCGCGGCGTGTTACCACTTTGGCTATCATCGCGAACATCACAGTTACCCAACAGTGCCCTGGCATCAGCTTCCAAAAGTGCGCACTGTTTACAACAAAATCTGAACCTGGTTCAGCATCTCTGCCCCGACCCCTCACCTTCTCAAAACCATGTCAGCAGCTGACTGGACACACCAGGAACAATCCGTTGCCAAGCATGCCTTTGAAACAGGCAAGCAACGCTCCATTGAAGCTCTGATTGTGATTCTCAGAGAACAGAGCGCACTACTCGATACACCAGAGTCAATCTGGAAATTTCACGATTTTCTCAGCAGCGAACGCTTTCAATACGAAGGTCGGTCTGAATTCGACACGGCAAACATATTATTCACACTCGCTGACATGATCAAACAAAACTTGATCAATTACGATGATCTCGAGGGGTTAGAAAAAACCAAACTCAGTAAAATTAAAGCGATGGCAATGTTCTAAGCGTCAGGCTGATGCATGTGTTGTTGATCAATCCAAGAATGCAATGCTCCAACTTTGGGTTGGATCCGTATTGAGGCCGGGCTCAAGGCACAGGCCAGAGCATGGAACGGTTGATGCACACCTTCAACAATCAGGGTTCCCATCGGATGGGAATGGGCAAGGTTGAGTTTCATCATC
>JADHMX010000014.1 GCA_016779825.1 Synechococcus sp. BS301-5m-G53
AAGAAGGGAATTGGGTGCAGACCATGCCTGGCAAGGGATACAACGCGATCCTTCGCCTTTACGGACCGCTTGAACCATGGTTCGACAAAAGCTGGATGCCAGGTGACTTCGAATCAGTCAACTAGCTGGACAATTTTCATGCCCTAAATGCATTCAGACAACTGCACCACTTGCGTGGCGAGTGGTTCAGCTCTGCGCCCGAGTGGGTGGTTTGCCCCTGGCCTGATCCATTCCTCTGCAGAATCACTGCATCGATGGGGAGTGTGGTGGCTGGAGCTGGTGTGAATCCTGCGGATCAGCGCTGGGGTTTCTGGCCGCTGCTGCCGCTTTATCCCTATGGCCGTCGCCGCACGCTGTTCAGTGAGCTGATCCCTGGTCAGCTCTGGAGCCTGGAGCAGCTGCAGGGTGTCTATTACGTGGCCGTGCCGGTGCGGCTCACCGTGGCCAAGGTGCCCGGTGGCTTGATGTTGGTGAACCCTCTGCCGCCCACCGGTGAGGTTCGCCAAGCCATTTCCGAGCTGGAACAACAGCACGGTCCGGTGCGCTCGATCGTGCTGCCCACCGCCTCTGGTTTGGAGCACAAGCTTCCCCTCGGTCCCCTGGCACGCGCCTTCCCGGATGCGGACATCTGGGTGTGTCCGGGCCAGTGGAGTTTCCCGGTGCAGTTGCCACTGGCCTGGCTGGGTGTCCCGGCACGCCGCACCAAGGTGTTGTTCGACGATGGCGTCCCCCATGGCGATGTTTGTGCGTGGTTCTCCCTTGGACCGCTGGACCTTGGCGTGGGTCGTTTCCAGGAAGTCTCCTGTTTTCATCGCCCGTCAGGGGCTCTGTTGGTGACCGACGCCCTTGTGGGCATCAGTGCTGAACCCCCGGCCCTGTTCGATCTCGACCCAACGCCACTGTTGTTCCATGCCCGTGAACGGGGTGATGAACCCCTCATTGATTCAGCGGAAGCCCGCCGCCGTGGCTGGGCCCGGTTGGTGCTGTTTGCCTCCTATCTCCGGCCGGAACCGTTGGAGGTGCCAGAGCTGCCGGAGTTGCTGCGGGATGCGTTCAAGCCCGGGCTCCGCTCCCTTAAGGCCCACTTCGGCCTCTACCCCTTCCGTTGGAAGGCCGGTTGGCAGGCGGCTGCCGATGGCTTGATGGGCGAAGAAGCGCCCAGGCTGCAGGTGGCCCCAGTGCTCGAGCGGTTGGTGTTGCCCAGAGCCCAGGACGCCCTGTTGCGTTGGTTGGACGAGCTAAGCGGCCTGGCTGAGCTGCGCTGGTTGGTGCCGGCCCACTACAGCGCGCCAGTTACATTTACGTCCGAAACAGTGCAACAACTGCTCGCGTCATTGCGACAGCGGGATTGGGCGCCAAGTTCAGAGAATTGGGAATTTTTGAGTTCCATTGATCAGCGTTTGCTGGATCTCGGCGTCGTGCCTGATCAGCCCGTGATCAAAGCTTGAGTTCGTCTTCCGGCTCGATCGCCATCTGTTCGTCGGCGAACAGGGTTTCCTCGAGCTCCTTGCGCTGTTCCATCTGGCGCAGGAAATACCCGGTCATCATTGCCGAGGCCAACATGTTGGCGAGGTTGTCGCGATTCGCCGTCACCTTGACTTCAAAGTGCTCGCCAGGAAGCATTCCCAGTAGCCCCTGAACGTTGTGGCGAATGATGTCTTGAACATCGTTGCTTGCTGCCTTGGCGACCCGCTGCAGGGTGTCTGGCGACTGCTCCTGCAGGTACTGGATCAGGCTGTTCCCCGCGTGACCATCACTGTTGTCAGTTGTCAGGAACTCGGGGTTAAACATTCGACTGTGATCTACATCACGAACCTGACACTAACGCAAGGCATTGGAATCAACCGCCATCTCTGCTTTCGGTGATCCGTAACGGACCGAACCTTTGTAGCGGCCAGTACCGCCAGACCGCCGTGCCCAGAACATTGGTTTCCGGCAGGGATCCCCAGAGGTGGGAATCAAGGCTGGCATTGCGGTTGTCCCCCATCACCCACAACTGATCCGCCGGCACGGTGATCGGGGCCATGGCGTAGTTGATCGGTTCCGCCAGCCAAGGTTCTGCAGCCGGTTCGCCGTTGCGGAACAGCTTGCCGTCGTGCACGTTCAGCTGATCGCCAGGAAGCCCCACCACCCGCTTGATCAACGCAGCTGATGCGTCATAGCCAGCGGCCACGAGCTGCTCCGGCGGAGCGAACACCACCACATCGCCCCGGTGCAGATGGCCGTGGCGGCTGCGGGCCAGACGGGGCCTCACCTTTTCCACGAGGATGCGATCCTGCAGTTGCAGGGTGGGCAGCATTGAGCCGGAGGGAATCCAGCGCGGTTCCACCACCAGCCAGCGCAGTAGCAGCGCGAGCAGGGCCCAGAGAATCAGATTGCGCCAGAAGCCCTTGCTGTCTTCTCCTGGAGCGGGTGTCGTGGGTTGGGTCATCGTTGACCGAAGATCACACCAGCCTGGCCTGCTGCACTGTCCATCGCCCGCGCCAATTTGCAGGCCGCCCTCACCCTGCTTGAGGCGTTGTGCCTCCAGGGGCTGAAGCAGCTGGTGCTCTGCCCTGGCAGCCGTTCCGGACCCCTGGCAACGGCAGCGGGAGTTCTCGCGTCGCAGACGAAACTGCAGTTGGTCACAGCGATCGATGAGCGCTCGGCCGCCTTTCTGGCTCTCGGCATGGCGACCGCCCATGGACGTGCCGTGGCGGTGGTCACCACCTCCGGCACCGCGGTGGCCAACCTGCTGCCCGCTGCGGTGGAGGCGGACCGCTCCTGTCAGCCCTTGCTGCTGCTCACAGCAGATCGCCCCGCCCGGCTCAAAAACTGCGGTGCCAACCAGACGGTTAATCAGGAATCCTTTCTGCTCTCGGCCTGCCGCTGGTTCGGCAGTGGAGCGGGGGCAGGTGTCCATGCCCAGTCAAACGATGCCCTCAACGCCCTGGCGGTTCAGGCCTGGCAGCAAGCCCAGGGCGCAGGCACTGAGCCGCCAGGACCGGTTCACCTCAACATGCCCTTCGACGAGCCGCTGCACACCACTCTCGAGCAGCAGCAACAGCTGGTTTCGGGTGCATGTTCAACCGTGGCTTGCCCTGAACCTTCGGCCGAGATTGGGCCTGCGCCTCACCTCGATCCCGAGCGCCCGGGGGTTGTCATTGCTGGTCCCTGGCGTGGACTCACGCCTTCCTTGGAGGCATATCAACAGGCGCTGCATCGCTGGCTGAACCTCAGCGGTTGGCCTCTGCTGGCCGATCCCCTGGCAGCTCTGGCTTCTGAGTGCCCCAACCGCATCGAGCACTGGGAGCTGCAGCTTGATCGGCTGAATCTCCCTGACGATGCTCAGCTGCTGCGGCTTGGGCCGATGCCCGCAAGCCGGCGGTTGGAGGCCTGGCTTCAGCAGCATCAGGGCCCCCAACTGTTGATCACCGAAGGGGATTCAAGGCCGCTGGATCCCTTGCAGGTGGCCCGCCAATGGTCGGGGGGCATGGCCGCCTGGATTGCCCAACAGCCTGTTCTCGATCAGCAGAGCAAGCCGTCGGTCGGGACCAATGACCTTTCACGGTGGCTTGAGACCCATCTGCCCTTGAGCGGCGCAGTCAATGAGCCCGCTCTGGCCTACTGGCTTCCCCAGCTCCTGCCGGAGCGGTTGCCGGTGATGCTGGCCGCCAGTTCGCCGGTGCGCGACTGGTTGACCTGGGGTGGCCCAGTCAGCGGCCGTCACCGATGCTTCAGCTTCCGCGGGGCCTCGGGAATTGACGGCACCTTGTCCCTCGCCATGGGTCTGGCGACGAATCTCGGTCCGCTGGCTCTGGTGACCGGGGATCTGGCGCTGCTGCACGACAGCAACGGCTGGCTGCATGCCTCGTCCGCTGCGGAAGCTCCGCCATTGCTGGTGCTGCTGATCGACAACGGGGGCGGCGGCATTTTCCAGCAGCTGCCCATCGCTACACGGGCCTTCGAATCACTCTTCGCGATGCCCCAGCAGGTGGATCCCCTGGCCTTGGCGGCGGCCCATGGTGTGCCTGGTCGCCAGGTGGCCTGTTTGGACGACCTGGAGGAGGCTTTGGCCTGGGGCTTGTCGCAGCAGCGTCCGGTGTTGTTGCGCTTGTGCACCGACCGTGAACGTGATGCCGCCCTGCGTCAGCAGCTGCGCGCCGCTGCTCAGAATGAACGCACCGAGCTCGGAACCCGATGAGTGACATGCGTCAGGTGCTCCCCGGTGCGCCAACAGCGCAATGGACACCGTGGGGCACCTATCAGGACATCCTCGTGGACCGTTGCGCGGACGGCCTGGCTCGCGTGGCCATCAACCGCCCCGCCAAGCGCAATGCCTTCCGTCCGCAGACGGTGATGGAGCTCTGCGATGCCTTTACCCGCATCCGGGATGACCGTGACATCGGTGTGGTGCTGTTCACGGGGGTTGGCCCGGCTCCTGATGGTGGATATGCCTTCTGTTCCGGCGGTGATCAGAGTGTTCGTGGCGATGGTGGTTACGTCGGTGAGGACGGCCTGCCGCGCTTGAACGTGCTGGATCTGCAGCGCATCATCCGCAGCTTGCCCAAGGTGGTGATCGCTCTGGTGGCGGGCTACGCGATGGGCGGCGGCCAGGTGCTGCATCTGCTCTGCGACCTCAGCCTTGCCGCCGACAACGCCGTGTTTGGCCAGACCGGACCCAAGGTCGGCAGTTTTGATGGCGGCTTTGGTTCGGGCTATCTGGCGCGGGTGGTCGGCCAGCGCAAAGCGCGCGAGATCTGGTTTCTCTGCCGCCGTTATGGCGCCCAGGAGGCCCTGGAGATGGGGCTCGTTAATGCCGTGGTGCCGTTGGATCAGTTGGAGGCGGAGGGGGTGCGTTGGGCCCGGGAGGTGCTGCAGCACAGCCCCACGGCCATCCGTTGCCTCAAGGCTGCATTCAATGCCGAAACCGATGGCCTTGCCGGGATTCAGGAGCTGGCCGGCAATGCCACCCATCTTTTTTATCGAACCGAAGAAGCCGTGGAAGGCCGCAATGCCTTCCTCGAAAAGCGGCCACCGGATTTTTCCGAGACAGGCTGGTTACCCTGACGGGATGCTGCCCTTGCCTCCCCCGGAACCGCTGGCCCTGCTGCAGGCGGCAGCTGTGGATTCCGTCTCGGCAGGCCTGGCATCACTGCCTCAGGACCTGCGCCGTCAGAACAGTCTCCATGTGGTGATGTTGCGCGGTCGTCGCCGCGTGTTTCTGCTCGACAACGCCACCCTGCGCAACGCCTTCCCTGTGGCCGTCGGCATGCCCGGCTGGGAGACCCCCACCGGTCGCTTTGAAGTGCTGCAGAAGATTCCAAACCCGGTGTGGGTGCATCCGGTGAGTGGCGAGCGGGTGGAGGAGCCAGGGCCCGATAACCCTTTAGGCAGCCACTGGATTGCTTTTCATCGCGACTGCCTCGGCCGTGATGCCCATGACGGCGAGACTTGGATCACGATCAAGGGATGCACCACCACGGGGTTCCATGGCACCCCCCACCGCTGGACGGTGGGACGGGCCGTCTCCCATGGCTGTGTGCGGCTCTACAACGAGGATGTGAGTGCCCTGTATCGCCAGGTGTCGCTTGGAACTCAGGTGACGGTTCTTCCCTGACGGAACAGATTCCTAAATTCCCCTTAAAGTCGCTGCGCCAACGCCGATCTGAGACATGCGCATCCTCTTCGCTGCAGCGGAATGCGCCCCGATGATCAAGGTTGGAGGAATGGGCGATGTTGTTGGCTCTCTGCCTCCGGCATTGGCCAAGCTCGGCCACGACGTGCGCTTGATCATGCCGGGCTACGCCAAGCTCTGGAGTCGCCTCAATGTGCCGGCGGATCCGATCTGGCGAGCCCAGACGATGGGCACCGAATTCGCCGTCTATGAAACGAAGCATCCCACCAATGGGATGACGATCTACCTGGTGGGTCATCCGGTGTTCGACCCGGAGCGCATCTATGGCGGCGACGACGAGGACTGGCGCTTCACTTTCTTCGCCAGCGCCGCTGCTGAATTCTCCTGGAATGTTTGGAAGCCCCAGGTGCTGCACTGCCATGACTGGCACACCGGAATGATCCCGGTGTGGATGCATCAGGACCCTGACATCAGCACGGTGTTCACCATCCACAACCTCAAGTACCAGGGGCCCTGGCGCTGGAAACTCGATCGGATGACCTGGTGCCCCTGGTACATGCAGGGGGATCACACCATGGCCGCTGCGCTGCTTTATGCCGACCGCGTCAATGCGGTGTCGCCCACCTACGCCCAGGAAATCCGCACGGCGGAATACGGCGAAAAGCTTGAGGGTCTGCTCAATTTCATCTCGGGCAAATTGCGCGGCATTCTTAACGGCATCGATCTGGATGCCTGGGATCCAGCCACTGATCGCTCACTGCCGGCGAATTTCAGCGCCGACGATCTCTCCGGCAAGGCAGTGTGCAAGAAGGTGCTTCAGGAGCGGATGGGGCTGGAGGTGCGTGAGGACGCCTTCCTACTCGGCATGGTGAGCCGCCTTGTCGACCAGAAGGGAGTCGATCTGCTGCTGCAGGTGGCAGATCGTCTGCTGGCTTACACCGACACCCAGATCGTTGTGCTGGGAACCGGTGACCGCGGTCTGGAATCCGGGCTCTGGCAACTCGCATCGCGTCACCCAGGCAAGTGCGCCGTCTTCCTTACCTACGACGACGATCTGTCGCGATTGATCTACGGCGGCAGCGATGCCTTCCTGATGCCCAGCCGGTTTGAGCCCTGTGGCATCAGCCAGCTCTATGCCATGCGCTACGGCTCTGTGCCGGTGGTTCGCAAGGTTGGTGGCCTGGTCGACACGGTTCCACCCCACATCCCTGTTGCCGACAGCGGCACAGGGTTCTGCTTCGATCGTTTTGAGCCGGTCGACTTCTACACAGCCCTGGTGCGGGCTTGGGAGGCCTTCCGCCACCGTGACAGCTGGGTTGAGCTGCAGAAGCGCGGCATGAATCAGGACTACAGCTGGGATCGGTCCGCGGTCGATTACGACCTCATGTACAAGGACGTTTGCGGCCTCAAGGAGCCCACTCCTGATGCCGCGCTTGTGGAGCAGTTCTCCCAGGGCCAGGCCGCTGATCCCTCCCGTCCCGAGGGGCAGACTGAAGAAGCCAGCGTTCCTGCTGAGGTGACCTCCCCAGGCCGCAACCCCCTGAACCGACTCTTCGGTCGCCGATCCAGTTGAGTTTGAGCGAGCCCGCCCGATCCGACTCCCCCTCTGAGGCTCAATCCGAGTCCCTGAATGGGGAGCCTTCGGGCAATCTTCCGGCTCCCTACGTCAGCCCCTGGCAGGAGTTTGGCCGCAACCTCCAAGCCATGGCTGCCGATCTGCGGCTGCGGGTTCAGGAACTCTGGCGCCGCAACCGGGAAGGCGAGCTGTCGGTCCCAGGCTTCTGGCCTCGGGATCTGGCCCCCAGCTTCTGGCCTCTGCTGCTGGTGTTGCTGCTCCTGCTGCCGCTGGCCGGGCTGCGCTGGTGGCAGGACCATGCCCGCCCCGACCCGCGTCCTGAGCCGGTCGAGGTGAGGCGATCGTCTCCCCTTGAGCTTCCGGAGCCGCAGCTGATCCCAGCACCACAGCCCATGCTGGAGGAGCCATCACCCATGCCGGATCCTGAGCCGGCCTTGGAGCCATCGGCGTCGTTGCAGCCGGAGCAGCCCCCCCAACCCCAACTCAGTTTCGATCCTCTTTTCAGTCTGTTTCAGGACACGGCCGTCCCCGATGGACTGCTCCGTTCGGCCAGGCCCGTTCCTGAGCAGGACCGCTTGCTGTTGGAGTTGTCCGTTGACGTTTGGGCGCAGATGCCGATCGACCAGCGGCAGGCCCTTGCCTCCAGCTGGCTTCAGTCGGCGTTCGACCTGGATTACGCCAGTCTTCAGTTAGTTAATGAACAGGGCGATCTGCTGGGGCGTTCGGCTCGGGTTGGTGGCGGCATGATCTTGTTCGACCTCGGGTTGGTGGGATGACCCTGACGCTGCATCAGCTGATCGATGCCTGGGGGACACCCCAGGGAGGCACGTTGGACCCCGATGCCCTGGTGGGACGGGTGTGCACCGACAGCCGTCAGCTTCAGGTGGGTGATTTTTTTGTCCCCCTGGTGGGTGAGCGCTTCGATGGTCATCACTTCCTCGATCAACTGCCTGAACACAAGGTTCAGGCTGCTGTTGTCAGTCGCAGTTGGGCTGAACCGCTGCCGCCGGACCTGCTGCATTGGCGGGTGGACGACACACTGCTGGCCTATCAACAGCTGGCCTTGCTGCATCGCCGTGCCTTGGGCCAGCCCCTGGTGGCGGTGACGGGCTCAGCGGGCAAAACCACAACCCGTGAGTTGATTCGGGCGGCATTGGCTCCGCTGGGGCCGATTCAGGCCAGTGAAGGCAACAACAACAACGACGTTGGCGTTCCGCTCACCGTATTGAGCGCCACCTCAACCAATGCGGCCTTGGTGATTGAGATGGGCATGCGCGGGCCTGGGGAGATTGAGCGTCTCTCCCGCTGCACCGAGCCTGATCTGGCCGTGATCACCAACATCGGCACTGCCCATATCGGTCGCCTCGGCAGCCGTGAGGCGATCGCAGCGGCCAAGTGTGAAATCACTGCCGGGCTTCATCCGAAGGGAACGGTGGTGATTCCCGCCGGTGATCCCCTGCTGGAGTCGGCCTTGGCGACGGTTTGGTCTGGCCGCGTGCTTCGGGTGCGCCTGGCTGATGATCCCGAGGTTGATGCCGGTCTCATGGGTGCCGATTTGATCGGTGCCATGGACGGGGATCAGTTGCTGATCAATGCGGATCGTCTCCCGCTTCAGTTGGAGGGGCGCCACAACGCCCGCAACCTGCTGTTGGCCGTTGCTGTTGCCGATCAGCTGGGCGTGTCTCGCAATGCGTTGCAAGGCATGCAGGTGATGGTGCCGGGCGGACGCAACCGTCGCTTTCAACAGGGGGGCTTGACGCTTCTCGATGAGACCTACAACGCCTCGCCAGAGGCGGTGTTGGCGGCCCTGGAGCTGCTGGCTGCGCAACCGGGGCGACGTTTTGCCGTGCTGGGCACGATGCTGGAGCTCGGGGACCGCAGCCTCGAGCTGCATCGTCAGGTGGCGGCACGCGCCGTTCAGCTCGGCTTGGACGGCGTGGTGTTGGTGGATGGCGGCGCGGAGGGCAAGGCGATGGCTGAGGTGGCGGCATCCTTGCCCCACCTGCAGCTGGTCGCAAGCCCGGAAGATGCTGCAGCCCCCCTGATGGACTGGCTTGACTCCGGTGATGTTCTGCTGCTCAAGGCCAGCCGCGGTGTGGCCCTGGAACGGTTGATTCCGTTGTTGCCACGGTTTTGAACAAGCTGGTTTTGAACAAGCCGGTTTTGAACAAGCTGGATTAAAGCTTTCGTTCGGCCCAACCCTCTTTGGTCATCTGGCGGGCGCGTCCAATCGCCAGGGCGCCATCCGCCACATCCTTGGTGATGGTTGACCCTGCTCCGATGGTGGCGCGTTCTCCGATGTTGACCGGGGCAACCAGCACGGAATTGGCACCCGTTTTGCTGTTGCTGCCGATCACAGTGCGGTGCTTGTTCACCCCGTCGTAGTTCGCGGTGATTGTGCCGGCCCCCACGTTGACGGTCTCCCCAAGGGTGGCGTCGCCGATGTAGCTGAGGTGGTTCACCTTGGTGCCGGCCCCCAGCTGGCTTTTCTTCACCTCCACAAAATTGCCGATGCGGCAGCCATCGCCAACGTCAGCGTCCGGTCGGAGGTGCGCAAACGGTCCGATGGCAACGTCGTTGCCCACATTGGCCTCCCGCACCACCGAGTGCACCACACAGACGTTGGCTCCCAATGACGCGTGCTCCACAAGGCTGCCGGGGCCAATCCGGCAGTTGTCGCCGATCACGCAGCGGCCGCGGAAGTGGGTCTGCGGTTCGATCACCACATCCCGGCCAAAGCTGCAGCCTTCACTCAGGGTGCAACTGTCGGGATCAATGAAGGTGACCCCTTCGTCCATCCAGTGGTGGCGCAACCTCTGCTGCAGCAAGGCTTCGCACTGGGCCAATTGCCGCCGGTTGTTGATGCCGTTTACCTCATCGGCATCGGCCACCTCCAGGTGCATGGCCTTGGGCAGCATCGCCACGGTGTCGGTGAGATACAGCTCCCCCTGATCGTTGTCGGTGCTGAGCTTCGGCAGAACGTTGGCCAGGGCCGTCCAGTTGAAGCAATAGATCCCAGCGTTGGTGAGGTTGTTGCTGCGTTGCTCGTCTGTGCAATCGCGATGCTCAATGATGCTGCTCACCTGGCCGTCGGCATCGGCGAACACCCGCCCGTAACCGGTGGGATCCGCGAGCCGTGCCGTCAGCAGGGTGACATCGGCACCGCTGGCCCGGTGCTGTTGCACCAATGCTTCGACCGTTTCACTCCTCAGCAGCGGTACATCGCCGTTGAGCACGAGCAGTTCGCCGTCAAAGCCCTGCAGCGATGGGATCAGCTGTTGCACTGCATGGCCTGTGCCGTTCTGGGGCTGCTGCAGAACGAATTCCAGACCGCCGATCGGAGCTAACTGCTGCTCCACCCGTTCGGCTTGATGCCCCACGATCAGCAGCCGTCGTTCCGGTTGCAGGTTGCCAGCACTGGCGAGCACCCGTTCCACCAGGGTGGCTCCCGCCAGGGGCTGGAGCACTTTCGGGAGTGCGCTCTTCATGCGGGTGCCTTTTCCAGCGGCCAGAACGGCTACGGCGAGCATGCGGAGCGGGGGGAAGACGCGCGGAATCTACCGGGCTAAGGACGGACTGTCCCTGCGCCAGCGCCTTTGCCAGGCATTGGTGGCTTCGTAGCCGCACTGCTCCTGTTCAAGGCGGCGGCGCTCAAGGATGTCCTCAGCCGTGGCGTTGCCCTGGGGATCGCGAAACGGCACAGCCGCCCGCGTCTGCAGGTGTTCCCACTCCATTGCCGAGAGGGGCCGCCAACCGGGGCCGTTCGGAGGACAACCGGAGTCTGCGGGGGTGGCCAGTGTGCCGCTACTCCACCCCACCCGCTCACCCGGGGCCGGCAGCAGTGAAAACAGACTCAAGCCCGATCGCTTCAGGCTGGCCCGCACCGCGGCGGAACGGCTGTAGGTCAGCAACCTTCCTTGCGGTGCCAAGCGATGTGCCAGGGCTCCCAGGAATTCCTCGCTCCACAGTTCCGGGCAGCGCTGGGGGGAGAAGGCGTCCAACAGCACCAGATCAAAGCGAACGGGCTCGGGAATCTCCCGGAGCATCGATCGGGCATCACCCCAGAGCTGGATCCCTTGGCTATTGGGCTCTTGCCAGCTGTTGGGCTCCTGCCAGCCGCCATGGTCGCGAATGGCTTCAAGCCTCGCCAGCACAGGGGCTGACCAGAGGGATTGGAAGCTTGCTTGGTCCAAGGCTTGCTCCAAGGGGCGCCGGTCCAGCTCGAGCCCCCACCACTGCACGGCCGGCCCAGCCGCTGGCAAGGCCTCCAGCACAGCGGCCGTGTTGTAGCCGAGCCCCAGGCACACATCGAGGATCTTCAGGGCAGAGCCATCGCTGAAGCGCTGCAGCTCAGCGGGTTGGACGAACTTGGCCCGGGCCTCATTCAGGGCCCCCGCCGAGTTGTGAAAGGCTTCCCCGAAGTGATCGCTGTGCAGGCTGAAGCTGCCATCCGCCGTTGGGTAGACGCTGAGCGCGCCGAGCTCAGCAGCGGAGCCGTTCAAGTTCGTCCCAGAACGAGGGATACGACACAGCTGCGGCTTCGCTTCGCGCCAGGCTGGAGTTGCCGTCGGCGAGCATCGCGGCCACGCCGAGGCTCATGGCCACCCGGTGATCGGTTTCGCTGTCCAGCACGGCTCCCTTGAGCGGACGACCACCGCGGATGGTCATGCCGTCGTCGTGTTCATCAATGTCGGCCCCCATGGCCTTGAGCTGGCGTGCCATGACTGCCAGACGATCGGTTTCCTTCACCCGCAGTTCAGAGGCTCCACTGATCCGACTCTCGCCCTCGCAGAAACAGGCAGCGACGCTGAGGATCGGCACCTCATCCACGAGTCGGGGCATGATTTCCTCGCCGAAGTGGAACGGTTTCAAGGGGCTGTGGGTCACCCGGAGGTCGCCCACCGGTTCGCCCGCCACATCTCGGGGGTTGAGCACCTCGATCCGGGCCCCCATCTGCTCCAGCACCTCGAGGATTCCTGTGCGTGTTGGGTTGAGCCCCACATTTTCGATGGTGAGATCGGCTCCTGGAATCAAGGCTCCAGCCACAAGCCAGAAGGCTGCTGAGCTGATGTCGCCAGGAACCACGACGTTCTGGCCGCGCAGTGTGGCGCCGGGACGCACGCTGATGTGCCGCCCCATCTCGCCACCGACCGTGAGATCGGCACCGAAGGCCTTGAGCATCCTTTCGCTGTGATCGCGGGACTGGGCCGGTTCGATCACCGTGGTTGGGCTCTCTGCCGTGAGGGCAGCCAGGAGCAGGGCTGATTTCACCTGAGCACTGGCCACGGGCGTGCCGATCACCGTTCCCTTCAGCTGTCGCCCTTGCACCGCCAGCGGCGCCAGGTTGCCCCCGTCACGGCCGCGCACATCCGCACCCATTGAGGCCAACGGTTGGCCCACCCGACGCATCGGGCGCCGTCGCAGGGAGGCGTCTCCATCCAGTACGAAATGGCGACCGTCGCGGCCCGCCAGCAGGCCCAGCATCAGTCGCATCGTGGTGCCGGAATTGCCGCAGTCGAGCACTTCTGCCGGCTCCTGCAATCCATCCAGGCCCACACCCTCAACGGTGACGATGCCGCCGTCGGTGATCGGGCTGATGGTGACGCCCATGGCCCGCAAACAGGCGGCCGTGCTCAGGGGGTCTTCAGCCGGGAGCAGGCCATCGATTGTTGTGGTGCCCTCTGCGATGGCACCGAACAGCAGGGATCGGTGCGAGATCGATTTATCGCCCGGAACCTTCACCCGTCCCTGCAGGGTTCCTCCGGCCTTGAGCTCACGGGGGTCGTCGGATTGGCCTGTGCCGCTCAAGGTTGCAACGTCGTTGGGCTGATCCTATTGGCCGGTCTTCAGGCCCTGAATCAGGCGGTCGAGGGCATAGCCGAAGAGGCTGGGGTCGGGGTCGTCGTTGCCGAGATCCTCCAGGCCCAGCTCGGCCCAACGGTCGCTGACCCGTTGTTCCAGATCTGCTGGACGGCTGAGGGGTTCCCCCCATTCGTGATTTTTCTCGGGTCCCACCTTGGTGGTGGCATCGATGGCCAGTCGTCCCCCCAGGCCCAGCTGTTCGCTGGCGAAGTCCAGGCTGTCGAAGGGTGTGTTCTCCAGGGTGAACAGGTCCCGCTGGGGATCCACCTGGGCCGCGATGGCCCACACCACCTGGCGCGGATCGCGCACATTGATGTGGCTGTCCACCACCACCACAAATTTGGTGTAAGTGAATTGCGGCAAGGCACTCCAGAAGGCCATGGCCGCCCGCTTGGCCTGCCCCGGATAAGCCTTGTCGATCGAGATCACCGCCAGCTTGTAGCTGAGTGCTTCCATCGGCAGGAAGAAGTCGGTGATTTCTGGAATCTGCTGCCGCAGGATCGGTGTGTAGATCCGGTTCAGCGCGATGGCCAACATCGCTTCTTCTTTGGGCGGGCGGCCGCTGAAGGTGGTGAGAAACACCGGATCCCGCCGTTGGGTCATGCAGTGGAAGCGCACCAGGGGTGAGTCCTCCACACCGCCGTAGAAACCCATGTGATCCCCGAAGGGACCATCCGGCAGCACCTCTCCCGGAGTGATTGTTCCCTCCAGCACCACTTCGCTGTGGCTGGGCACCTGCAGGTCGATGGTTTTACAGGGGGCCAGACGAACCCCTTCTCCGGCGTAGATGCCTGCGAACAGCCATTCGCTCAGCTGCACCGGGATCGGTGTGGCTGCTGCCATCACCAACAGCGGATGCACGCCGATGGCCACCGCCACCTCCAGCTTCTTGCCCATGGCGGCGGCTTTGCGCAGGTGGCGGGCGCCGCCGCGAACGCTCAGCCAGTGCACGGTCATCGTGTTTACCGACTGCTTCTGAAGGCGGTAAACACCCACGTTGGGGACACCGGTTTCGGGATCTTTGGTGATCACCAGCCCAAGGGTGATCACGCCCCCGGCATCACCCGGCCAGGGCCGGATCAGGGGAATGTTGTCGAGATTGACCTCATCGCCCCGGAACACCTGCTGCCGGCAGGGAGGCGTGAGATCTCGATCTGGCTTGGCTTTGACCAGGTCCCAAAAGACCCGGGCGAATTGCTTGGTTTCCTTCAACCCCTTGGGCGGCCTGGGTTGCTGCAACAGGGCAAGGCGTGACCCCAGCTCTTCCAGCTGCTCGGCCCGTTCGAGGCCCATGCTCCACACCACCCGTTCCACGGTGCCGAGGGTGTTCACGGCCACCGGCATCGAGGAGCCGATCACGTTCTCAAACAGCAGGGCTGGCCCCCCCTGGCTCAGCACCCGGTCGGCGATAGCCGCCAGCTCGAGGTCAGGGTCCACCGGTGCCGTGATCCGTCGCAGTTGGCCACGGTCCTCCAGAAGTTTGAGGAAGCCCCGCAGATCTCTGGTGGCCAGACCGGATTGGAACAGGGCCATGGGATGACGGTCTCGGCGCAAGCGTTCTCGGTACTGTGTCGCACGCCGGTGTTCAGCGTGGCCATGCAGATCTCCTACTTCCATGTGCCGGCAGAAATGCCGCAGGACCTTCGCCCCGATGCGGCGGTGGTGATTGATGTGCTGCGGGCCACCACCACCATTGCCTGGGCGCTGCACAACGGCGCCGAGGCGGTGCAGGCCTTTGCCAGGCTCGACGATCTGCGGGCGGCGGCAGACGCCTGGCCCGACGATGCCCGTCTGCTGCTTGGTGAGCGCGGTGGGCAGATGCTCGAGGGATTTGACCTGGGCAATTCACCCGTTGCTGTTACGCCGGAGCGGGTGGCTGGCAAGCGTCTGTTCATGAGCACCACCAATGGCACCCGTGCTCTGGATCGCGTCCGCGAGGTTCCCCTGCTAATGACGGCAGCGTTGCCGAACCGCGACGCCGTTGCCCAGCATCTGTTGGCGAAACAACCCAGCCACGTGGCGATTGTCGGCAGTGGCTGGGAGGGGGCCTATTCCCTGGAAGATTCCCTGGCTGCTGGCGCGTTGGGCCATCGCTTGCTGGAGCTGGATTCAACGGGCAGCAGCGCTGCCAACGATGAACTCACTGCTGCCGTTTCCCTCTGGCGCCAGTGGCAATCCGATCCCGAGGCTTGCCTTCGCACGGCGACCCATGGGCAGCGCTTGATCCGCCTGGGTGATCACGACGAGGATTTCCGCTGCTGTGCTGGTCTCGATCAGCTCAGTGTCGTTCCAACACAGGTCGAACCCGGGGTGCTTCGGGCGGCCTAAACCCCAGTAAAATCAGCTGATCTGATCGATTCAAGTGAGCGACTTCCTGGCGGCTGCTGTCCAGCTGACGAGTGGTCAGGATCCGGAGCTCAACTTCACTGCGGCGGAAGAGCAGATCGATTTGGCTGCCCGCCGTGGGGCTGAACTGATTGGCCTTCCGGAGAATTTCGCCTTCATGGGTGAAGACAGCCGGCGCCTGGAGCTGGCCCCCACCCTGGCGGAGCAGTGCAGCCGCTTTCTGGTGACCATGGCGCGCCGCTATCAGGTGGCACTTCTGGGCGGCGGCTTTCCTGTTCCGGTGGGTGATGGATCACGCACCCTGAACCGCGCTGAACTTGTCGACCGTGACGGCATGCTCCTGGGCCGTTACGACAAGATTCATCTCTTTGATGTCGACCTGCCGGACGGCAACACCTACCGCGAGTCGGCAACCGTGGACCCAGGGCGGGATTTGCCTCCGGTTGTCGACATTCCTGGTCTCTGCAAGGTGGGGCTGTCCATTTGCTACGACGTGCGGTTTCCTGAGCTCTATCGCCATCTCGTCGGTGCCGGCGCAGACCTGTTGATGATCCCTGCGGCATTCACAGCCTTCACTGGGAAGGACCACTGGCAGGTTCTTCTTCAGGCCAGGGCTATTGAGAACACGGCCTATGTGCTTGCCCCGGCGCAGACGGGGGTTCACCACGGTCGCCGCCAGAGCCATGGACACGCCCTGGTGATTGATCCCTGGGGAACAGTCCTTGCCGATGCGGGTGTTCAGGCGGGAGCAGCAATCGCTCCGGTGAACACCAATCACCTCGGTCATGTTCGGGGTCAGATGCCGAGCCTTCGGCACCGTCAGCCCGCCCTGTTCTGAGCGTCATGGCTCCAGCGTCGTCCCGACGGCTGGCCTGGCTTCTGGCCGCGGCCCTGCAGTGCGCTGCCCTTACCCAGGCGTTGCCCGCCCGAGCCGCCAGTGCCCTTTCGGCTTGGGCGTTCACCGAGGAGGGGGTTCTCAAGCTGCGCACGAGCCGGAACGCTCGCTTGGAGGCGTTTTTTCAGGCCGCCAGCGATGGCCGCGGCACCCGGGTCTGGATTGACTTTCCTGGAGAGCTGAGGTTCCCGCGGCGCTTGGCCGGACAGGGGGCCGTCCGTGAAATTCGGCTGGGCAAGCCCCGCGCCGGTGCCACCCGTCTGGTGGTGGAATTTCGCCCCGATGTGGATCTCAATCCCAACGATCTGCGTCTTCGTGGAACCGCTCCGGATCGCTGGGAACTGGTGTTTACCGGCCTGCCCACACGAGGGCTGGATGATTTCGGCGAAGGCGATCTCAGCGGTCGCGCCACGGCCTGGATGCCGCCGGGAGGTTTCCGTCCCAGCCGGACCCCGGTCGATCCCTCTGGGCTGCCGACTGTCACCCGCAACAAGTACCGCGTCGTGATCGATCCCGGTCACGGTGGTCCAGACCCAGGGGCGATCGGCATCGGCGGTCTGCGCGAAACCAACGTCGTGTTGGATGTGTCGCTGCAGGTGGCAGACCTACTGAGGGCGCGAGGCGTGGATGCTCAGTTGACCCGCACGCGTGAAGTGGACGTGGACCTACCGCCGCGGGTGTCCCTGGCGAACCGAACCGGGGCAACCGCCTTTGTGAGCATTCATGCCAATGCCTTGAGCATGAATCGTCCGGATGTGAACGGGATCGAGACCTTCTTCTTCTCTGACCCCCGTTCCGGCCGCCTGGCCTCCTACCTGCAGCAGCAGATGATGGATGTCTCCCCTGGAACACCAAATCGCGGCGTCAGACGCGGTCGCTTCTTTGTGATCCGTCGCACCACCATGCCGTCGGCCCTGGTGGAGATGGGCTTTGTCACCGGAGCCATTGATGCGCCGCGTTTGGCGAACGCCGACCATCGCCGCCGATTGGCCTTGGCCCTGGCGGCCGGCATCCTCAACTACCTGAAGCAGGAGGTGCGATGACGCCGCAACTGCTGGGATTCTTCGACAGTGGCCTGGGTGGCCTGACGGTTCTCCGTCGGGTGCTCGAGCGCCACGGGGCCGTTCCCTGCGTCTATCTCGGTGACACGGCGCGGGTTCCCTATGGGAACCGTCAACCGGACGACATTCGGCGCATCGCTGCGGAAGTGGTGGGTTGGTTGCGGGACCAGCACGTGACCACGGTGGTGATGGCTTGTAACACCACCAACGCCTTGGCCAGAGATGTGGCCGAGGGTCAGGCTGGGGTACCCGTCATCGGTCTGATTGGTGCCGCCGCGGCGATGGTGGAAACCCACCGTGTTGGTGTGTTGGCCACACCGGCCACCGTGGCCTCCTCGGCCTACAGGGCCAGCATCGAAGCCCTTCACCCCGGGTCGGTGGTGATTGAACAGGCTTGTCCTGCCTTTGTTCCGCTGATCGAAGCCGGCGATATCAATAGTGAAGACCTGCGCCGTTCGGCGCAGGCTTATCTCGAACCCTTGCTGGCGGCTTCGGTGGAGACGATCGTGTTGGGTTGCACCCATTACCCATTGCTGGTGCCTCTGTTGCGACAGCTGCTGCCGGAGTCGGTTCAGATCATTGACCCTGCCATCGGCGTGGCCCGTCAATTGGACGCCGTTTTGGGGCCACCGCCAGGGATCTCCGCGATTCCAAGCTCGTTTTCCTTGGAGAGCTGCCGGTTCTGCGTCACCGCTGACCCCGATGGCTTCGCGATGCGCGCCACCCCCTGGCTGGGCCAGCGGCCTTCCGTCAGCCTTCAGCTGCTGCAGGACTGAGCGTGGGACCACTAGGATCGCGGCGCCGAGGGGAGTCATGAGCACCGTTACCGAGCTACTCCAACCGGTAGAGACCGATCTTGAAACCCTGCTCGGAGACCTGCGCAGCCTGATCGGCGCTGGTCACCCCATCCTTCAAGCCGCTGCGGAGCACCTGTTCAGCGCCGGCGGCAAACGGTTGCGCCCGGGCATTGTTCTCCTGCTGTCCCGGGCCCTGTCAGCCGAGGGAGAGCTCTCCCCTCGCCATCGCCGGTTGGCCGAGATCACCGAGATGATCCACACCGCCTCGCTGGTTCATGACGATGTGGTGGATGAGGCCTCCACCCGGCGCGGTGTGGACACGGTTCACAGCCGCTTTGATGCCCGTGTTGCCGTTCTTGCCGGCGACTTTCTCTTTGCGCAGGCCAGTTGGCACCTTGCCAACCTTGATGACCTTGACGTGGTGAAGCTGCTCAGCCGCGTGATCATGGATCTGGCTGATGGTGAGGTCAAACAGGGTCTCTACCGCTTCGACACGGCTCAAACCTTTGAGACTTACCTCGAAAAGAGCTACTGCAAGACGGCTTCCCTGATCGCCAACAGTTGCCGCGCGGCCGGAGTGCTCAGCGGCTGCTCTGCGTCGCAGCTCGACAGCCTCTATCAATTCGGCCGCCAGTTGGGGCTCGCCTTCCAAGTGGTTGATGACATCCTCGATTTCACTGGAAACGACCAGCAGCTCGGTAAGCCAGCGGCCAGTGATCTCGCCAGCGGTTACCTCACCGCTCCCACCTTCTATGCCCTTGAGGAGCATCCATCGCTGCAGCCTTTGATCGATCGCCAGTTCTCTGAGCCCGGTGACCTGGACAAAGCTCTTGAGATGGTGCGGGCGTCCAAGGCGATTGAACGCACCCGAAAGTTGGCGGAAACCTTTGCACGCGAATCCCGTGAATCGATCGCCTGGCTTCCGGAGTCTGCGGCGCAACGCGCCTTGATGGAACTTCCAGACTTTGTTCTCAGCCGCCTGTACTGAGCAGCAACTTCAAAACAACAGCCAAACTGTTGATTTCACAGGGGTTTGCATTGACGTCGGGTTGGTCTGAGCCCTTGGAGCTCACCAGCCAGACCTGACATCCGGCTCCATGGGCTGATTCGCTGCCTGCCTGGGAATCCTCCAGGGCCCAGCAGTCTTTTGGCTGGAGTCCCAACCGCTTTGCCGCAAGTTGAAAGGGTGCGGGGTCGGGTTTGCCTGCGTCAAGATCGGGATCGTCGCCGTAGACCCGTTCCTGGATCTGCTTGAGCCAGGGATGGGGGGCTGCTTTGAATTCAACGGCGTCGCGGCTGCTGCTGGTGACCAGCGCCATGGGGATGCCCCGGTTGTGGCAATGCGCCACCAGCTCCTGCGCAGCGGGCATCGGGGCCGCATCCGGGAGCAGGGCACGAACGATCGGCTGCTGCACCGCTAACAGGGCATCCGCGCCCACCGGTTCGGCCAGCCATGCATCCACCTGGGCCGCGCAGTCCATTCGGCGACGGCCCTTCAGCTGCATCAACTGGGCCTCACTGAGTTGTGTGCCGAAATGGGCCGCGGCTTCCCACCAACCCCGGCCATGCAGCGGCTCGGTGTCGAGCAGAAGCCCATCCAGATCGAACAGGCAAGCGGCAGGTGGCAGTTTCATCCCGGAACGGCGATGCCCAACGCAATCCTTTCGCATCAACTGCATCATCGTCCGACGGATTGATACGGGAGCTGGATCAAGCGGGGTCCTGCTCCTTACCCTTCGAGGAGATGCACTGCGCAGTCTGCTGTGACCGACGTCAACACCACCATCGAAAGCGTGCTGCAGGAGCAGCGGGTGTTCGAGCCGCCGGCAGACACCTCCGCCAAAGCCCGCATCGGCAGCCTCCAGGCTTATCGGGCCATGGCCGATGCTGCCAAAAACGATCCTGATGCGTTTTGGGGCGAAGCCGCTCGCCGAGAACTGCACTGGTTCGAGCCCTTCCACACCGTGCTCGATTGGTCGAATCCCCCGTTTGCGCGCTGGTTTGAGGGCGGCACCACGAATCTCTCTTACAACTGTCTGGATCGCCATCTCGATGGGTCAACGGCGCAGAAAACGGCGTTGATCTGGGAAGGAGAGCCGGGGGATGTGCGCCGGTTCACCTACCAGGAACTGCACGCCGAGGTGTGCAAAGCCGCCAATGGCCTCAAGGCCATGGGCATCGGCAAAGGTGACCTTGTGGCGCTCTACATGCCGATGGTGCCGGAGGCGGCGATCGCCATGCTCGCCTGCGCGCGCATCGGTGCTCCCCATTCGGTGGTGTTCGGTGGTTTTTCCGCAGAAGCCCTGAGGGACCGTCTCAACGACGGCGAAGTGAAAGCAGTGATCACCGCGGATGGTGGCTTCCGCAAGGACAAGCCCGTGTCCCTCAAGCCCGCGGTGGATGCGGCGCTGGCCGAAGGCGCCTGCCCCTCTGTGACCGGCGTGCTTGTGGTGCAGCGCACCAAGCAGGACGTGGAGATGGTGGCCGGCCGCGATCAGTGGTGGCACGACCTGGTGGAAGGTCAAAGTGCCGACTGCCCTGCTGAGCCCATGGCCAGCGAGGATCGCCTTTTCGTTCTTTACACCTCCGGCTCCACTGGCAAACCCAAGGGCGTGGTTCACACCACAGCCGGTTACAACCTCTGGGCCCACCTCACCTTCCAGTGGATCTTCGACATCCGTGATGAGGATGTCTTCTGGTGTACCGCCGACGTGGGTTGGATCACCGGCCACAGCTACATCGTCTACGGCCCCTTATCGAACGGCGCAACGACGGTGATGTACGAGGGTGCTCCGCGCCCCTCCAAGCCCGGTGCGTTCTGGGAGTTGATCCAGAAGCATGGAATCACGATCTTCTACACGGCTCCCACCGCAATCCGGGCCTTCATGAAGAGCGGCCGTTCCGTTCCCGATCAGTTCGACATGAGCAGCCTCCGCTTGCTCGGCACCGTTGGCGAACCGATCAATCCGGAGGCCTGGATGTGGTATCGCGATGTGATTGGAGGCAACCGCTGCCCCATCGTCGACACCTGGTGGCAGACCGAAACCGGTGGGGTGATGATCAGCCCCCTGCCGGGGGCAACGCCCACCAAGCCTGGATCAGCCACACTGCCGCTGCCCGGCATTCAGGCCGACATCATCGATGCCGAAGGCAACAGCTGCGGCACCGATGAAGGCGGTTACCTGGCGGTGCGTGCCCCCTGGCCCGGAATGATGCGCACCGTGCATGGCAATCCCCAACGCTTCCGCGAGAGCTATTGGGAGCACATCCGTCCGGCTGATGGCTCCTACCTCTATTTCGCCGGGGATGGCGCGCGCCGGGATGCCGATGGTTACTTCTGGGTCATGGGGCGCGTCGATGACGTGATCAACGTCTCGGGCCACCGTCTCGGCACGATGGAGATCGAATCGGCCCTGGTCAGTCACCCCGCTGTGGCGGAGGCGGCCGTCGTGGGTCGCCCCGATGACCTCAAGGGTGAAGGCATCGTGGCCTTCGTCACCCTGGAGGCGGGCCGCGAAGGCGATGACGCCCTGGTGAAGGAGTTGCGGGCCCATGTGGGAATGGAAATCGGTCCGATTGCGCGGCCGGATGAGATCCGTTGCAGTGATGCCCTGCCCAAGACCCGCAGCGGCAAGATCATGCGCCGCATCCTGCGGGCCCTCGCGGCGGGTCAGGAAGTGAGTGGTGACACCAGCACCCTGGAGGACCGCTCCGTTCTGGATCGTCTCAGGGCTTGATCGCCTTGCCGATGGTTTGGCTCAGCTCACGGATGACCGCCACCCGCTTGGGGTCATCCGCCCAGTCCCCGAGAAAGCTGCGCCGCAGGCCTGCACTCGCTGGGGTGAGGTGATCCCCGGGAAGCTCAAGGGTTGAGCTGGCATCCGACGGTCGGTCTCGCAGGGCCTGGATCAGATCGTCGCTTTGATCCAGTTCATCGCGCCCGAAGCGCACCACCAGATTCCGCTCCTGCTGGTAGTGGCGGCTGATCAAGCGAAGCGTCTCGGCCGGACTGGGGCTGAATTCGGTCTCCACCCCAAGCCGCGGTGCCAGTTCGCCCAGCAGCGGAATCGACCGGTCGGCATTGAAGTTGTTGAAGCTCAGGGCCACCAAAGCCCTGCTGCCGCGACCACCATCGGGGGCCAGCAGGTGCAGCTTGCATCCCAGGCTGTGGCCAAGGCGCAGCGGAGCTGAAAGGGCCCCGCATCGCTCTTCAAGTTGGCGACGCGCCGAGCGGAAGGCGCTCCAGGCATCACGGGCCTGGCGTTGATGATCGAACCCAGGCACGTAGGACCAGGCATGCACGGCCAATCCGTCGGCCGCGAGCTCTTCCAGCAGCCGGCGGTAACTGATCTGGGGGGTGGCCGCCAGATAGCTGCCGCCGATGAATTCCACCAGTCCAGCCGGTTCGGCTGGCCGCAGCTGCCAGATCGCACCCAGCTGACGCCAGTTGGCCATGCTCAACCGCGCAGCTGATTCAGCACCTGCTGTGCTTCTCGCACATGGGCTGGGCCATCCAAGAGGTTGCTGAAGGTGTGCCGGATCACCCCTTCCCCGTCAACGATGTAAGTCACGCGACCGGGCAGCAGACCAAGGGCTTTGGGCACACCCATTTCGCGGCGAAGGGCGTTGTTGCGGTCGCACAGCAGCGGAAACTTGAGGTTGTGGCGGGTGGCGAAACGGCGATGGCTGATGGCGTCATCACCGCTGATGCCCCATACCTCAGCATCGAGGGCAGCGAAGCTCTCCGCGTTGTCGCGGAAGCTGCAGGCTTCAGCCGTGCACCCCGGGGTGTCGTCTTTGGGATAAAAGAACAGCACCAGCCAGCGGCCCTGCACCGAGGCGGGAGTGCGAAGGTCACCGTTCTGATCCTCCAGGCTGAAGGAGGGGAGCCGGTCGCCGATCCCGAGGGCCATCACATTGCAATCAAGATGTTGAACCCTAGGCAGCAGCCACCTTGCTCGGGGCGGGAGAATCAAGGGCGGGAGGAGTCATTGCGCCATGCCTGAACAGCTCGATTTGCTTGCGGGGTTTGCAAGGCCTCAGGCGGACACCCAAACAGTGCCAACGCCGTCGCCTGCTCCGCCAGCCGTTGAACCCGAGGCCAAGGCCGCTCAGCCAGAGGATGCGCCAAAGGCTTCCCCGTCCACTCTGCTGATCATCGACACCGAAACCTCCGGTTTGGATCCGCAGCAGGACCAGTGTCTCGAGGTGGGCTGCATTTTGTTCGATGTGCCGAGCCGTTCGGTGCTGGCTCAGCAATCGTTTCTCTTGCCGGTGGAATCCAATGCGGCAGAGGCGATCAACCGGATCCCCGCCGCTGTTACCCGCCGCCCCCAGCCCTGGAAAGAGGCCCTGGTGTGGTTCGAACATCTGCTCAGCGCCGCGGATCTGCTGGTGGCTCACAACGCTGCCTTCGATCGCCAGTGGTTTGGTCTGGGTGTTGTGCCGGCCACCGCAACCCCGTGGCTCTGCACCATGGACGACATCCGCTGGCCGGCGGAGCGCCAGCTGCGTTCGCGGCCGTCGGTCCGGGATCTCGCCTTGGCCTATGGCGTTCCGGTCTGGGCCGCCCACCGCGCCCTCAGCGATTGCATCTACATCGCCGAGGTCTTCGCACGCTGTGACGACCTGGAGCAGCTGGTGGAGCGGGGCTTGGAACCGCGCCAGTTGATGCGTGCCCGGGTGTCCTTCGATGAACGTCACTTGGCGAAGGCAGCAGGTTTCCGTTGGAACGATCCGATCAAGGGGGCCTGGACCCGTCGTTTGAGTGATCGTGAGGTGGCGGAGCTTGATTTTCCGGTTGCCCCCGTTGAGCTTGAGGCCGATCGCCTCAGCGCCTGAGCCTGCACCTGCGCATTTGCTTCAGCACTCCGAAGCGTCTGGGTGATTTTGCAGAGAGTGCTGCTGAACCCAGCAGGCTGAAGCCATGACGGCTTTTCTGCATCCCCATCAACGCCCCATCCGCTCCCGCCTGCGCCAGTGGCAGCAGGTGCGCACCTGGGCGCGCTTGATTCGCGAAGCCGAAGCGCTCTGGCATGTGGACGTGCGTGCCCTGCGACGCATGGGGGCTGATGAACTCAGCCAGTTGATTGATGAGGTTCCCGCCCCGCACCGCAAACGGGTGAACCGCTGGTTGCGCTGTTATTCGGTGGCTACGCGGCTCACCGTTGCATCCACCGTTATGCCCACCGCCTGAGCCTGGATCAACGACACGGGAGGATGGATAAAACACACAAACGGTTTTGGCACATCGTTCCCTGGTTGTTTCAAGCCTGAGCGTCCTCGCTGTTGGCCTCACCGCTTGTGGTGGCAGCTCCAGTGTGTCCAGCCTCAATGCGGCGGGAGCTTCTTTCCCCGCCAAGGTGTACCAGAGCTGGTTCGCTGATCTGGCCGGCTCCGGCGGAATCAAGGTGAACTACCAGGCGGTGGGTTCCGGTTCTGGTCGCAAAGCCTTCATTGATGGCACCGTGGATTTCGCTGCTTCGGACGACCCGATCAAAGAGGCTGACCGCAAGCAGGTGAGCCAAGGGTTGGTCCAGATCCCGATGGTGGGTGGCACGATCGCCTTTGGGTACAACAAGCCGGGTTGCGAGCTTCAGCTCACCCAGCAACAGGCTGTGGGAGTGGCCACCGGCAGCATCAGTGATTGGAAGGACCTCGGTTGTCAAGCGGGCACGATCACCTGGGTGCATCGCTCGGATGGCTCCGGCACCACCAAGGCCTTCGCCGATTCCATGCAGGCTTTCTCACCCGATTGGACCCTCGGCAGCGGCAAATCGGTGAAGTGGCCTGTGGGCGTGGGGGCCAAGGGCAATTCCGGGGTGGCCGGTGTGATCGAGAACCGTGAGGGGGCGATCGGTTACGTGAACCAGTCGTACATCAAGGGGAATGTGCAGGCTGCTGCGGTGCAGAACAAATCAGGAGAATTCCTCAAGCCTTCCGTGGAAGCCGGTGCCAAAGCCCTCAACGGCATTGAGCTCGATGAGCATCTGGCGGGCAGCAATCCCAACCCCGAGGCAGCTGGTGCTTATCCCATCGCAACGCTCACTTGGGTGCTGGCCTATGCCGAGGGCAATGGCGCCAAGGCCGAGGCTGTGCGCAATGTTTTCAATTACATGCTGGAAGATTCCACCCAGGAGCGGGCGTCGGCCTTGGGTTTTGTGCCCCTTCGGGGCACCATCCTCGAAAAATCCCGCAGTGCGGTTGCAGGCATTCAGCCCTGAACGCCAACTCTCGATTCGGTGAACGAAATGCCCCGGTTTGGATGGCAAAACCGGGGTTTTTTGATGTTTTTACGTGCCGTTTGGTCGCCTTTAACCCTTGTTAATGCTCCATTAACGACACCCTGCGCGATGGGCGATTAGGTCTTGGTTGCAACAGTCCTCTTCTCTCTGGTTGTGACTCGTTTCGCTCAAAAGGCTCTCCTCCTTTCCTCCGTTCTGGCCCTTGGAGCCAGCATGTCGGCTTCGGCAGCTCCCAAGCTGAACGGAGCTGGCGCCTCCTTCCCGGCCAAGATCTATCAGCGTTGGTTCGCTGATCTGGCCAAGGCTGGCGGCCCTCAGGTGAACTACCAGGCTGTTGGTTCCGGTTCCGGCCGTAAAGCCTTCATCGACCAGACCGTGAACTTCGGTGCATCGGATGATCCGATGAAGAAGGCGGACATGGCCAAGGTCAGCCGCGGTGTGGTTCAGATCCCCATGGTGGGTGGCACCATCGCTTTCGGTTACAACAAGCCCGGTTGCAACCTGAAGCTCACCCAAGAGCAGGCCGTCAAGGTTGCCATGGGCATGATCAAGGATTGGAAAGAGCTGGGCTGCAAGCCCGGCACCCTCACCTGGGTGCACCGTTCCGATGGCTCTGGCACCACCAAGGCCTTCACCAACTCCATGCAGGCCTTCTCCAAGACCTGGACCCTCGGCACCGGTAAATCCGTGAAGTGGCCCGCTGGCGTGGGCGCCAAGGGCAACTCCGGTGTGGCTGGACTGATCCAGAACCGTGAAGGCGCGATCGGTTACGTGAACCAGTCGTACATCAAGGGCAAGGTGGTTGCCGCCGCGCTCCAGAACAAGTCCGGTGAGTTCCTCAAGCCCTCTGTGGCTGCAGGTGCCAAGGCCCTTAACGGCATCAGCCTGGACAAGGACCTGGCTGGCAAGAACCCCAACCCCACCGCCAAGGGTGCTTATCCCATCGCCACCCTCACCTGGGTTCTGGCGTACAAAACCGGCAACGGTGACAACGCCAAGGTGGTGCAGGACGCCTTCAACTACATGCTGAGCGACGCTGCTCAGAACAAAGCTCCTTCCCTGGGCTTCGTTCCCCTCAAGGGCGACATCCTGGCCAAGTCCAAGGCTGCTGTGAACAAGATCGGCAAGTGATTTTGGCTTGAATTGGTTTTAAAAAACCAAAAATCAAAGGGCCCCGAGGGGCCCTTTTTTTGTGCGCTGAATGATTGGAATTGAGGTCAATGTTAGAGCCTTCTTAACCGAATCTCTCCCAGCTCTTTGTTGGGAATCGATGTTGTCCTCAATACAGTTTTTCTGGATTCATGGGATTCCAAATGCTTGCCACTCCGTCGGCTGATCTGAGTTCAACAGCTCTTGGTTTCAAGGCGTTTCTTGAAAACAGCTACGACAATCGCAATGTTGTTCATGTCACCTCGGGAAGTTTCGTTCCTCTGCTGAAGAACAGTGTTTGGTTTGTGGTGCGCGGCATGGTGAAGCTGGGGGCGCTGTCGGTGCACGGCGATGAACTGGTGCTTGGCCTTGTGGGCCCCAATGAACCCTTCGGTGCGGCTTTCACCAATGTGGAGGCTTACGAGGCTGTAGCGCTCACCG
>JADHMX010000105.1 GCA_016779825.1 Synechococcus sp. BS301-5m-G53
TCGCCACCGTGATCGATGAACTCAGCTTCGGCATTACCGATGTGGTGCGTGGAGCCGATCTGCGCGAAGCCTTGCCCGCCCAGCGCAGCCTGTTCGCGGCCCTCGGTGAACCTCCGCCCCAGTTCCGGCATGGGCCGCTGTTGCGCGATTCCCGGGGGCAGAAACTCTCCAAACGTGAGGCCAGTTCCGGCCTGGACCCCCTTCGTGCCGCGGGGATGGATGCAGCCGCCGTGATTGGACGCCTGGCTTCAGGTCTTCAGCTGGTGGACGCTGATGCGCGGCTGAGTGCAACAGAATTGCTTGAACACTTGACGCAGCAAGAGATCAATGCAGTGATTTCTTAAGGAATGCTTCGGGATCGGCAGCGGGTTTTCGCCCCACACTGAACCCATCGTCTGATCCTTGGGATCATGTGCACCTGCACGATTTGTGGTGGCAGTGGAATGCAGAGAGTGGCGGGGGATCGCTTCCGAACCTGCATCGTCTGTCTTGGAACCGGTCAGATCAGTCCAGCGATGCAATCTGCGCCGTTGAACCATCAGCCGCTGAATACTCCCGGCATGGCCAAACTCAGCTGTCCGACCCGGCCTCTGGCTTGATTGACCCTCAGGGTCTTGAACCTCAGCCCAGGGGGGTTTTCTGATCGTTCTGGATCACGAAGTAGGTGGCTGTCGCCACAACGATCAGCAGCGGCACCGCGGTGAACAGCAGCAGGGCAATGGCGGTCCAGTCGGTATACACGGCGGGGCGATTCGTCGAAGTTGAGGCATCATCTCAGCAAATCGCCTCTCTGTGCTCTGCTCGCGCGCTCCGTCACAGTTTTGCTGGTTCTCGTCATGGGTGCGCCTGGTGTGAGGGCCATGCCTTTGGCCGCTTTTCAGGCCCGAGCGCAGCGCTGCCTTGAAGCGAGTCACCCTCAGCTTTGCGAACAAGCCCTGATCGAGGCGGAGGCACTGCAGCGACGAGCCTCCGCCCGCAGTGCCTACCCGTGCCAGACGCTGCTGCTAGGGGTGCAGGCAGATCTGGTGATGCAGCAGCTCGACGCCGGCCGCGGCGCCGAGGCCCTTGCCGACCTGCAGGCTGCGACCCGCGGCTGCGCTGGGCTCTGACGCATCCCGTTATTGGCCAACAATCACCGGCGGCATATTGCCCCCACGAATGGGCGGAACCACCTTGGTGTTTCCATCCCACTTGTCGAGAAACAGCTTGTAGAGAACGCTGTCATTCAGTGACCGGGTCAAGGTTTGAAACTTCAGGGCTTCTTGCTCGGCGATCTGAACTTCGGTTTTGGCGCGCAGAAGTTGTTGTTGTGCAATTTGCTTTTGTTCGATGGCCGCTCGGTATTCTTCGGCGATCTTGAGGCCAGTGATGTCAAGGCCTTTGACAGCCACGTAGTCGAATGTGCTCAGCTCATTGGAGACGCTTTCCTGCACAAGGGTGGAAATGTTGTTCCAGTCGGTGGCAATCGTGTCGAGTTCATACTTCGAGAAAACCGACTTCAAAGACTTCAGTAGTGATGGCTGGATCACCCTTGCATAAATTGCAGAATCGTCGGTGGCAATGGTGCTGTAGATCCTGGGGGCTTCCCCTGGCTTCACTGCATATTTCACTGTCGCTGTTGCTTCGATCACCTGCAGGTCTTTGGTGAGGGTTGAGAATTTTTCGGGGATGACCTGCGTTCTGACGCTGAAATTATGGGTCGACTGAATGAATGGAAGTTTGAGGTTCAAGCCTGGTTCCCTTGGCGTTTCGGAGACTTTCCCCAGGGTGGTGACAACACCAACTTCACCGGCGGGAACAACAAAAATGCTGGAGAGCAGGGCAATGCCACCAATGAAGACCGTGGTCACGCCCACCACTGTTTTGGTGATTTGCTCCGGTTGGGGATTGGATTGCATGTCGACTGTGCAAATTGATATTTAAAATATTAGTGAATTATTGTTGGTTGTAAGCAAAAATATTCTTTTGATTTCAGGGATGCGCTTGTTGCGATTCTTGTTGCCGCTTTGATGAGCAAGCTTGGAAGATCTGTCGCAGGTCTTCAACCTGGATCGTTGATGTTCAGCCCATCTTTGCTGTTCTTGTGGCTTCAGCTTCTGCGTTCACGGTGCATCCAGCTGATCCAGTCCGCGGAAATCTCCTGGGGACACACCGCCTCGCATTCGAGGTTGCTGCTGCAGCTGCCGAAGCCCTCGGCCTCCATCTGGCGTTGCATGGCGTCGGCGCGTTTAGCGCGTTCCGGTTGCCCCTGCGGCAGTTGCCCCAAGTGCGCCAGTTTTGCGGCCACAAAAAGGCTTGCCGAGGCATTGCGGCAGCTGGCGACGCAGGCGCCACAACCGATGCAGGTTGCCGTGCTGAAGGCACTGGTGGCTTGCTCTCGGCCCACGGGCAAGGCGTTGCCATCCGGGGCCTGGCCTGTGCCGGTTGAGCAGTAGCCGCCCGCCGCGATCAGTCGGTCAAAGGCCGAGCGGTCCACCATCAGATCCTGGATCGGAGGGAAGGCCGTGGCTCGCCAGGGCTCCAGGGTCAGCACCGCGCCATCGTCGAATTCCCGCAGGTAGAGCTGACACACCGATGTGGCGGCCCGTGGGCCATGGGCCTGGCCATTCACCAGGAAGCCGCAGCTGCCGCAGATGCCTTCGCGGCAGTCGTGCTCGAAGCTCACCGGCCGTTCTCCGGTGCTGATCAGTTGCTCGTTGAGCTGATCAAGGGCCTCCAGCAGCGAGAGGTCGGGGGAGACATTCTCCAGCCGATGGCTCTGGTATTCACCGGGTTGGTCGGCGCTGCGTTGCCGCCAGATGCGCAGGGTGAGTTTCATTTGTAGCTCCGGGTGCTGGGTTGCAGCGCGGTGAACTGAAGCGGTTCGCTGTGGCGGATCGGCTCACCGTCGGCCTTGTGTTCCCAGGCCGCGATGTGAGCGAAGTTGACGTCGTCCCGCTGGGCTTCGCCCTCGTCACTTTGGTGTTCCTCACGGAAGTGGGCGCCGCACGACTCCTCGCGGGTCAGGGCATCCCGCAGCATCAGCTGAGCCAGCCCGAAGAAGTCTTTGACCCGCAGGGCTTTCTCCAGCTCGGCATTGGGGCCGCTGGCTTCGCCGGGCACCCGCACCTCGGCCTCAAACCGCTGTTCGAGCGCCTTCACCTGGTCCAGCCCCTGCCGCAGACCATCGGCATGGCGGCTGATACCGCAGCGATCGATCATCACACTGCCCAGCTCGCGATGGAAGCTGTCCACTGGGGTGGTGCCTTCGCTGTTGAGCAATTGGCTGATGCGGCGGCGGGTGCTCTCCAAGGCCTCGCGGCAGGCCGGGTGATCGGTCGTCACATCCTCGGCCGGTGTGCCCGCCAGCCAGGCCGTGACGGTGGATGGCGCGATGAAGTAGCCATCGGCAAGCCCCTGCATCAGGGCGCTGGCGCCGAGGCGGTTGGCGCCATGTTCGGAGTAGTTCGCCTCCCCCAGAACAAACAGGCCTGGGATTGAACTCATCAGGTGGTAATCCACCCAGAGACCGCCCATCGTGTAGTGGGGGGCCGGATAGATCCGCATCGGCTTGGTGTAGGGGTCGTCTCCGCTGATGCGCTCGTACATCGTCATCAAGTTGCCGTAGCGGGCGGCAATGGCGCCTTTGCCTTCGGCTTTGATGGCATCGGTGAGGTCGAGGTACACCGACCGCCCTCCTGGGCCAACGCCCCGCCCCGCGTTGCAGAGTTCTCTGGCCCGCCTGGAGGCGACATCCCGCGGCGTCATGTTGCCGTAGGTGGGATAGAGCCTCTCGAGGAAGTAGTCGCGTTCCTCTTCGGGGATTGCATCGGGTTGACGTGCATCGCCAGAGTTTTTGGGCAGCCAGACCCGCCCGTCGTTGCGCAGGCTTTCGCTCATCAGCGTCAGCTTGCTCTGGAAGACATCGCCACTGGGAATGCAGGTGGGATGGATCTGCGTGAAGCATGGATTGGCGAACAGCGCACCTTTGCGGTGAGCTCTCCAGATCGCACTGGTGTTCGATTTCAGTGCGTTGGTGGAGAGGAAGTAGACGTTGCTGTAGCCGCCGGTGCAGAGCAGAACCGTGCGGGCGGTGTGCACCTCCAGTTCACCGCTCAGCAGATGGCGCGCCACCACACCGCGGGCGACCCCATCCACGGTGATCAGCTCGAGCACGTCCCGACGGGTGAGCAGTTGAACGCGGCCCAGCTCCACCTGGCGCATCAAGGCCTGGTAAGCGCCATAGAGCAATTGCTGACCGGTCTGCCCCCGGGCATAGAAGGTGCGGCTTACAAGGGCCCCGCCAAAACTGCGGGTGGCCAGGCTGCCGCCGTATTCCCGCGCGAACGGCACCCCCTGGGCCACGCATTGATCAATGATGCCGCTGCTGATTTCCGCCAGCCGCTGGCAGCCCGCTTCCCGGGCCCGGAAGTCACCCCCCTTGAGGGTGTCGGCGAACAGGCGACTGACGCTGTCGCCATCCACCGCCACGGAACGTGCGGCGTTGATGCCCCCCTGGGCTGCCACCGAATGAGCCCGGCGCGGGCTGTCGTGAAAGCTGAGCACCGTGACCCGGTAGCCCTGTTGGGCCAGCGTTGCAGCAGCGGAAGCCCCCGCCAGGCCGGTTCCCACCACGAGCACGTCCATCTGCCCTTTGCGCAGAGGGCTGATCAGCGGCAGTCCTTCGCGGGTGCGTTGCCAGGCACCGGTGAGCGGACCGGCGGGAATCCTCGGATCAGGCAGTCCGTTCGTCATGCCAATCCTCCGAGGGCCAGTCCCAGGCTGATCAGCAGAAACCCTCCGCCGATTCCCGACGCCAAGAGGCGGCCTCCCCAGCGGATGCTGGAGCCATTGGCCGGAGTGAGCCAACCCAGGTTGCGGTGCGCTGCTTCCGCGCCGTGGAGCAGATGCAGGCCGATGGCCAGGCTGCCGGCGGCATAAACCACCAGGCTGATCGGTTGCAGCAGCACCTGCTGCAGCACCTCCCGTTCCAGCCCGTCGCTCGGCCGTGGCCAGCGCAGTTGCTGCAGGTGCAGCAGCAGAAATCCCAAGGTGATCACGCCGGCAGCCACTTTGCTGCGGCTGGCCAGAGCGTCCAGCGGACGACCGCGACGGCTGCGCAGCGCCGCCGTGTTTCCAGCCCCCCGATTCCGTAGCGTTTTGGCGACGGTGAAGCTCAGATGCACGGCTGCGGTGGCGGCCAGGCCGGCCTCCAACACCGGCAGCCATGGCTGGTGATGCAGGGCCGTGGCGTACTGCTCGAACTGCGCCGGAGCGATCAGCGCGGGCAACAGACCGGCCAGATGAACCACCAGAAACAGCACCAGCATCAACCCGCTCAGAGCCGATCCAATGCGCACCGACGTTGGTTCCTGCATCAATCCCGGAGTTCGCTTGGCATCAGGTCTTCACTGATTCCCAGGCCAATCGTATGCAGACGCTGCGAAAGGCTGGTTGCAGCCTGGCCGCCCGCAATCAACCTTGTCATGGTGGGGAGGCATTGAACGCTTGCAGGCGTGAGGGTGAGGTCCCGGCGTTGGACATGGCGGCTTCTCTGGGTCGCTCTGGCCTGCGTTCTCACGCTTTCCCTCGC
>JADHMX010000106.1 GCA_016779825.1 Synechococcus sp. BS301-5m-G53
ACGACAACCAGGAGTGGTACAGGCCACGCCGTTCGCTTTGCAGCACGACCGGGCCATCCCACTTCAGGCCCAGCCAGAGCAGATCGCTTTGGATCGCCTCGATCGCACCGGCACGGTTGCGCGGCGTGTCGAGGTCATCGATGCGCAGCAACCAGGCACCACCTGCCTGACGCGCGGCCAGCCAGGAGAGCAGGGCCGTTTGCAGGTTGCCGAGGTGGAGCACCCCCGTGGGCGATGGGGCGAAACGTCCGCGGTAGTCACCGGCGGCGGCCAAGGCGCGACCCAGCTCAAGATGCTGCCGCAGATGCTCCGGAACAGTCACCATTTCGAAGGGCCATCGTCTTGAACAGCCATCAAAAAAGGCGGTCCAGCGGACCGCCCTGGGAACAACGTTGAGGCTTGAATCAGCCCTGAACGCGATCCTTGAACATCTTGCCGGCGGTGAAAGCAGGAACACGCTTGGCGGGAATCGCGATCTTCTCGCCGGTCTTGGGGTTCAGACCCTGACGGGCGGAACGCTCACGGGGTTCAAAGGAACCGAAACCGAGGATGGACACCTTCTTGCCTTCCACCACGGAGTCAATAATCGTGTCGATGGCGGCGTCGACCACCATGGAGACGTCGGTCTTGGTGAGCTCGGTGCGAGCAGCCACCAGATTCACCAGATCAGCTTTGTTCATTGGTTAAAAAGAGTCGGGGGGCGGGAGACGGCTCAGATACGGCGTCGTGGGCTCGCCGCTGCCTTCCCCAAGCGGCCCAATCGTATGGAGAGCAACCGGTTGCTGCAAGCGAAACGTGCTGTGCCGCAACGCTTTAGCAGTTCTCCGCAACATCGCTCCAGCCACTGAAGGGCACGAGACGCTCCCCACGCAGGGCACCAAGTGCAGCCCCAGACAGCAGTTGGGGACTGGCATCTGGGGGAATCCAACCCCTGAGTTTGACCAGACTGTTCAGCTGTCTGGGCCAGTGAAACGTCCGGGCATGACGCATGGGCGCGAGCTGGCCTGGAGCCCATGGCGTCAGCAAACGCCCGCAGAACAACAGCTCATTTGGTGCCGGGGCGAACACCACACAGCTCCCCGGCGTCGGTCCCGGCGTCCACAGCAGCCGCAAACCACTGGCAGTGGTGTGCTCTTCGGCGAAGGTCTCCAACAGCTCAACATTGGGCAGGAGGTAGGCCTCCTGTTCCTGCACCAGCACCGGCCATCCCAAGCGCTCCTGAACGCGACGCAGGCGCCCATGCCCTTCACGGCTGGTGAGCAGAATCCTTGGCCTGCGGGTTCCCGCCAGCTGGCGCAGGGCAGTGAGACTGGCCTCCGTCAACGGCGGACAGTCCACCAGCACCGGTTCTGGCTCCAGATCCAGCCACCAGGAACTGCCGCCCTGGCTGTCGCGGTTGGGCGGAAACAACCAGAGGTCGTGGCGCAGCTGCTGCGGCGGCCGACCGGCCTCAAGTGTGGTGGTCATCGCCATCGCTTCAAACAACGGACCAAACCACTAGTTTGAAGTCGAGATGCCCCTACAGGCCTTGAGTGGCATTCACCCCGGTACTCCCTGGCCCCTCGGCAGCAGCCTCACCAGCCGAGGTGTGAACTTCGTGCTGGCGGCTCCCGGGGCCGACCGGATCGAATTGCTGCTGTTCAGCAACGGCAACGAGCGCAGTCCGGAGCGGGTGATCGAACTCGATGGTCGACGTCACCGCTCAGGCGACTACTGGCACGTCGAGGTGGAAGGGCTCGGCGAAGGTTGCTGTTATGGCTATCGCGTCTTCGGCCCACTGGCGCCGGGGGGCCATGGTTTCCAACCCTCCAAGGTGCTGCTAGACCCCGCCGCCCGTGCCATCAGCGGCTGGAACGTCTACGACCGGGTGCTGGCCACCGGCCCCACACCCAACGCCCATGCCTGCCTCAAGGCAGTGGTGTGCGAACGGGATCTGTTCGATTTCCAGGCCCATCCCCGACCGCGCCACCCGTGGCAACGCACGGTGATCTACGAGCTGCATGTGGGGGGGTTCACCCGCCGCGAGGATGCAGGGGTTGCCATGGAGCACCGCGGCACCTACCTCGGGCTGATCGAGAAGCTGCCTTACCTCAAGGAGCTGGGAATCACGGCGATCGAGCTGTTGCCAGTGTTCTGTTTTGATCCGGCCGATGCCCCCCCAGGACGCGACAACGTGTGGGGCTACAGCCCCCTGAGCTGGTTCACACCCCACCACGGCTACTGCAGCAGCGACGATCCGCTGCAGGCCCGTCATGAGGTGCGCCAATTGGTGGCCGCCTGCCATGACGCCGGCATCGAGGTGCTGCTGGATGTGGTCTACAACCACACCACCGAGGGCAACCGCCAAGGCCCCACCCTGAGCTGGCGCGGCTTTGCCGACAACGTCTACTACCACCAGAACAAAGTTGGCGACTATCAAGACGTGAGCGGCTGCGGCAACTCAATCGCCGCCAATGCACCGATCAGCACGCAATTGATCCTCGCGTCGATGCGCTGCTGGGCCCTGGAGCTGGGGGTGGATGGTTTCCGCTTCGATCTGGGCATCGCGCTGAGCCGCGGCGATCAACTCAAACCCCTCAACGATCCGCCCCTGTTCGCGGCGATGGAGGCGGACCCGCAGCTGAGCGACCTCAAATTGGTGAGCGAACCGTGGGACTGCGGCGGTCTGTACCGGCTGGAGGACTTTCCCGCCAAACGAATCGGCACCTGGAACGGCCATTTCCGCGATGGGTTGCGGCGCTTCTGGAAAGGGGACGACCACAGCACCTGGACCCTGGCCCAGCGGTTCAATGGCAGCCCCGATCTCTATGAAGGCAAGCCCGTGGCCCTGGGGCGTTCGGTGAACTTCATCACCGCCCACGACGGCTTCACCCTCGCGGATCTGGTGAGCTACAACCGCAAACACAACCTGGCTAACGGCGAAGACAACCGCGACGGCGAGAACCACAACAACAGCTGGAACCACGGCATCGAAGGCCCCAGCAGCGATCCCCTGGTGCAAACCCTGCGGCGACGGCAGCAACGCAACCTGCTGAGCTCGCTGCTGCTGGCCCGTGGCGTGCCGATGCTGCTGATGGGCGACGAAGTGGGCCGCAGCCAGGGGGGCAACAACAACAGCTGGTGCCAGAACAGCCCGCTGGGTTGGATGGTCTGGGATGAAGACCACTGCGACCTGGAACTCAAGCAGTTCCTGCAGCGGCTGCTGCGGCTGCGCCAGGCCCTGCCGCAGCTGTTCAATCCGCTGGTGCCGCCGCGGGAAAGCAACCGCAAATCAACACAGCAGCAATCGCAACAAAGCGATCTCTGGCGTCAATGGCACGGGGTGAGCCTGGCCAAACCGGATTGGGCGGCCTGGAGCCGCACCACGGCCACCAGCCTCCACAGCGGCAGCCGCGGGGCTCTGCTGTGGATGGGCTTCAACGCCTACAAGGAAAGTCTCAGTTTTGAGCTGCCGGTTCCCGCCTCCCCCTGGAAACGGGTGATCGACACCTCCCTGCCCAGTCCCAAGGATTTCCCGTCTGAACCGGTCAACTTCAGCGGTGTGGAGATTCCGCTGCAGAGCCGGAGCTTCGTGCTGCTGCTCGCCGAAGAGGAAACCCCAAACCTGCGGTTGTGATCAAAGCGGGTGACGGGAATCGAACCCGTGTCATCAGCTTGGAAGGCTGAGGTCTTACCATTACACAACACCCGCGTAGTACAAACGAACCACTGCCCAAGGGGCTGGTGGAGTCGTAAGCACGCATTCATTATGGCAATCCGCCCGCCCCAAGCCTCCGCGTGACATCGACCGACGCATCCCTGCAGGGATCCCGCCGCAGGCTGATGCTTGCCTACGGCCTGGGCGACGCCGGCACCGGACTTGCCGCTACCCAGCTCGGCTTCTATCTCTTCCCCTTTTTCATCTGCGCCGCAGGCCTGCCGGCCTTCATCGCCGGCTCCCTGCTCACGGTGAGCAAGGTGTGGGACGCGCTGAATGATCCATTGATCGGCTGGCTCAGCGATCACACCCGCAGCCGTTGGGGCCCGCGCCTGCCCTGGATGCTGACCGCAGCGCTGCCGCTGGGCATCAGCCTGACGGCGATGTGGTGGGTGCCCCCGGGCGACACGCTGCAGCGCACCACGTACTACGCCGTAATGGCGGTGTTGCTGATGACCGCGTACACCAGCGTCAACCTGCCCTACGCCGCCCTCAGCACCGAACTCACGCCAGACACCGCCATTCGCACTCGCCTCAATGCGGCGCGGTTCACTGGCTCGATCCTGGCGGGCCTGAGCGGACTGATCGTGGCCTCGATGGTGCTCACCGACGGAGGTGGGGGCTACCTGGCCATGGGCCGGATCACCGGCAGCATCGCTTCCACAACCACGCTGCTCTGCTGCTGGGGACTGGCTCCCTACGCCAAGCGGGCCCAACGGCCGGTGCCCAACAACGAGCCTCCGATGCAGCAGCTGAAACGGGTGATGGCCAACCCCCGCTTCCGACAGGTGCTGGGGCTGTACCTGCTGCTCTGGTTCGGCCTGCAACTGATGCAGGTGGTGGCCTTGATCTGGCTGGTTCAGGTGGTGCATGTGCCCGCCACCCTGTCCACCTGGATCCTGTTGCCCTTCCAGATCGCTGCCCTACTGGGGCTTCAGCTCTGGAGCAACCTCAGCAACCGCATCGGCCGGGTGGCCACCCTGCGCTGGGGCGCGTGGCTGTGGATCAGCGCCTGCCTGCTGTCGATGCTGTTCCCGCCCCTGGCGGCGGATCCCGGCCTGCAGCAGCTGCTGCCGCTGGTGGGGCTGATTGCCCTGGTGGGGGTGGGGGCCGCCACGGCCTATCTGATTCCCTGGTCACTGCTGCCCGATGCGATCGACGCTGACCCGAGCAAACCCGCAGGGCTCTACACCGCCTGGATGGTGTTCGGCCAGAAGCTGATCATCGGCCTCACCATGTCGGTGTTCGGCAGCCTGCTCTCGCTCACGGGCTACATCTCCGCCAAGGGAGGCAACTGCAGTGGGGCGCTGAGTTTCATTGAACAGCCGGATTCAGCCCTGCTGGCAATCAGGCTCTGCATGGGTCTGATTCCCGCCATCCTTGTGCTGCTTGGCCTTGTGGTGATGCGAGGCTGGCCCGACCGTGGAGCCCACCTGCAGAAGGCCGCCGGATGAACACGCCCCGTTCGATCAAGCGCCTGGGCGCCAGCCTGCTGATCGGGGGGCAGGCCGTGGCCGCCACCCTGCGCGGCCGCATCGATCGTGGCGAGCTGTTCGAGCAACTGCTGGAGGCCGGCCCGGGGAGCGTGCTGATCGTGCTGATCATTTCCGTGGCCGCCGGCTCGGTGTTCAACATTCAGGTAGCCGCAGAACTCACCCGCCAGGGGGCGGGATCAACGGTGGGCGGCATCCTGGCGATCGGCCTGGCCCGCGAGATCGCCCCCCTGCTCACCTCCTGCCTGCTGGCCGGCAAGGTGGCCACCGCCTA
>JADHMX010000107.1 GCA_016779825.1 Synechococcus sp. BS301-5m-G53
CCCCTACGCGAGAGCCTGTCTGCTCCGATTGGCGGGGGAGTCCGCAGCTGCCACGGCGACGGCAGGAACTCTCCTGGCAGAACAACTTCGCCCTTTGTGCGCCGCTGCCGGTTGGCAGCTGCTTGGACCAGCGCCAGCTCCGGTCGCCCGGGTGGCAGGGCGCAGCCGCTGGCAGCTGTTGCTTCACGGCCCGCCGGAGACGCCCATCCCTCTGCCTCAGGGCTCAGTACTTTGGGATCGATTACCCAAGGATGTGACTCTTTCTGTCGATCCAGATCCCCTCCAGCTCTGACGTTCAGGAAGGGAGCTGCGGGTACCCGTAGCCGAGCGATTGCCGGATCGACTGCAAGAGAGTGCTGACCAACAGGAGCCCCAGGATCACAAGGCTGCCCAGGCCGAGGCGGCTCCATTGCCATCGATGCAACTGCAAATGGTTCACCTCGCCAGGGGCCAGAGACCAAACGAGGCGTTGTTCCTCGAGCCGTGCAGGGACCGGCACGCTGTTCACGTGGCGCAGGTCAGTGCTGGGGCCAATGGTTACTGCAAGGGAATCGCGGGGAAGCGAGTCGATCTCCGTCAGATCAAGCTTCAGGCTTAGGTTCTGCTGCACGCCGACCAACCAGTTCCGTTCATGGATGCTGAGATCCGGAGGTGGCAGCGACAGTCCTGCGGTGCGTCCCGCGCGTTCAACGGTGTCGGTCATCAATCTTGCGGCTGTATCAGCGTTCAGAGGCCGACTGGTGAGAGTGAGTTCACCATCACGCAAGGTTGCCTGAGTCCAGATCGGGTTCGGATCGCGCACCGCTGATCTGAAATTGCTTTGCCAGGGCAATGTGCGGCCGCTCAGGCTGTTGATGTGCCAGGTCATTTCAAGTCGGTCTGGGCCCACCAGATCCAGATCCGCCCGGATCTGCATGCAGCCTCCCAGAAGAAGTGTGAGACCGACGAGCACCACGATCACCACAGCGGCAAAGCCTGCCGATGGTCCTTTGGTTGGCCCCGTCGGCGGTGGGGGTGGCGGAGTCGGTTGTCGACGTCGTCGGCTGATGCGTGGCCGCTGACCCATGCGCGGCGTCATTTCAAGGGTGGGGAGCTGCATCGACCAGCGCGCAGGTCGTTCAAGGCTTGGAGCCTCCAGCACATTCAGAAGCTGTTTGGCCCGGTTGCGCAGTTCCGTGTCCCTGCAGCGGGTGAGAAGCCTGCAGGTGGTCACCGCTCGACGATCGTCACCCTGTCCCATCCATGCAGTGACCATCAGCATGCGGATCAACGCCCCTTCGGATTCGCTGATGGGGTGGGTGGATGCCAGCGGTTCCAGAAGACGGAGGCAGCGTCCATAGTCACCCCGATCCAGTGCCTGCTGCGCTTCTGCCAGGCCAATGATCATGGTTCAGCCGCGTCCGAGCACCATGGTGCCGATTCCAGCATCAGTGAACACCTCCAGCAACAGCGCATGGGGGACCCTGCCATCCACGATGTGAGCGGCGGAGACACCCTGGGCAAGTGCTCGGATGCAGCATTCTGTTTTCGGGGTCATGCCACCAGCCACGACGCCGTCGTCGATCAGTTGCCTGGCTTCCGACAGCTTGAGTTGTCGGATCAGGGACTCCGGTGATTCGCGATCTCTGAGAATGCCTGGGGTATCGGTGAGCAGGATCAACTTTTCTGCCTCTAACGCTGCAGCCAGCTCGCCGGCAACAGTGTCTGCGTTGATGTTGTGTGCGACCCCTTCAACGTTGGCGGCAACACTGGAGATCACCGGTACGTAGCCTCGATCCAGAAGAGGCTCGAGCACATCCGGATTGACGCGCGCGACATCGCCGACCAGTCCGTGGCTGCCATCGCCCCAGGAGCGAGCTTCCACCAAGCTGCCGTCGCTCCCACTCAGGCCGACTGCTCTGGCTCCGAGGCGATTCAGTCCATTAACGATTTGTTTGTTGACCCTGCCAACGAGAACCATTTCCACCACGTCCATCGTGGCTGGATCAGTCACCCGCAGGCCCTCGCGGAATTCAGGTGCGATGTCGAGTCGTTTCAACCAGTGGTTGATCTCAGGTCCGCCGCCGTGAACAACCACCGGTTGCACACCCACGCTTCGCAACAGGGCGAGATCCCTGAACACAGCGGTTTGCAGTGCGGCATGGGCCATTGCTGCGCCGCCGTACTTCACCACGATCCGTCGCCCTGCGAATCGCTGGATGTACGGAAGGGCTTCGCTCAGGACGGAAACCCTGAGGGCATCATCCATCGGTTCGTGATCAGGACTCACCATGCTCGCCTGCCGAGGAGGCGCCCGCCGGCAGAAGGGTGAGATCGAGGCTGTCCCTGTCCAGTGGCGTGATGGTTGCCGAGAGCCCTTTGGCAAAGAATCGGCCGAGACGTTCCCTGCGCTCTTGCCAGCGCTCGAGTGGAACCGCCTCGCAGGCGAAGCGCATGCGCAGGCCATAGCCGGACTCACCATGGAGTTCCTCGATCTCGAGCAACTGAGGAGGGCGATCTTCGTCCCACAGTTTCAACGCCTCAAGGGAGCTCTCAAGGTGAGCTTTTTGACCGTATCTCCAGCGCGTGACATCGCCCAGCAGTTTGCCAAGTTCAGGCGCTGCAGCCTCCCTTTCCTGCTGGAACTGATTCTTGGGAACAATGCGTCTGGCGGGTGGCAGTTCCGATGACTTCAGGGCCAAGCCTCCGAGCAGGATCGGGATTCCGTCGAAGAGTGTGGGAAGGCTGAGATTGGCGTTGCCGGTGGTGTAGGCCACTGCACCGACCACGGTGAGAACGCCTCCGGCAACAGTGACCAGACTTCCCGGTGAAAGCAGATCCTTCATTCGCTCTCGACAGTTGAGACATTCTGCCGGCGTAGGGGTCAGGATGGGTTGATTCAGGATCCCCCCCCGATGGAGAGCGCCACACCCCGGGAACCACTCACGCAGCCGGTGGAGGAGGTGTTGGAACTCATCCAACAGTTGGAGCAGGACAGAGCCTGGCTGCTTGAGCAGATCGATCGCGGACGCTGGTCCGATTTCCGGTTGGATCTGGCCGCACTGGAACGCGAACTCGGTCAGCTGCTTCGCAGAGCTGCGGAGCAGCGACCGGCCGAGCAGTAACTCAGAAGGGAATGTCGTCGGTATCAGGCACTAGTGGAGCGCTGTTCCACTGCGCGGCGGGCTCTGAAGCAGGAGGCTGGGAGGCTGCTGGCTGCGGCGTTGTCGGTTGAGAGGCTTGCTGGGCCTGGGGGGCGGATGGCGTCGCTTGCGCTGTGGACGGTGTCGCTCCCACTGCATGCAGGCGCGACAAGGTGAACTCAGCCCGTTTCTCCTTGGTGCCGTCCTGCCGAGGAACAGTATTCATGCGCAATCGACCTTCGATCAACAGACGTTGTCCCACCTGCACGCGGTTCTGGAGGTCTTGGGCGAGATTGCCCCACCCGACAACTTTCAGTTGCCCGCGGGGGTCATCCGGTCGAAGAGCATCAAAGCCCACGTCCATTTCCGCGATCGGAGTTTGATTGTCCTGGGTGTAACGGAGGGTGGGAGCCTGGAGCACATCCACTTCCAGAACGCAGTGATTCATCCTCGATCCATGCGGTGAGCGCCATCCTGATGCACCGACGAACGAATCGCCAGAGCCACGTTCTTGTTTTCGCGGGAACCGGCGAGGGACCTGCGCTGGTCGCGGCCCTCGGTCATGCCGGTCGGGGCGTCAGCGTCAGCGTCGTCACGGAATCAGCAGCTCAACCGTATCGATTGGCAGACATCAGAGATCTGCATGTGGGTTCGTTTCGCTCAGCTGAGGATCTCGGTTCCCATTGTCTGACCCATGCCGTTGATGCGGTGGTGGATGCCACCCATCCCTTCGCGCTCACGATCAGCGCTCAGCTGCATCAGATGTGCATCGCCCATGCTTTACCGCTGGTTCGTTTTGAACGCCCGGGATGGACGGGAGACCGGGCGTCCTTGCTCAGCGAGGTGCACGCGCTCGCCCATCAGCCCCTGCAGGGTCGCAGGTTGCTACTGGCTTTGGGCGCTAGGCATCTGGCGGCGGCCACGCAGGCCGGCCGGGCTGCCGGTGCGATCGTGAAAGCTCGGGTGTTGCCGACACCTGCCGCGATCAGGCTTGCAGGGGCCGCGGGTCTCTCCGGAGAGGATTTGGCGGTCTTGCGACCGCTGAGTGGAATTCGTCCAGGGGCCGTTGAGGCCGCTGTCTGCCGCCGCTGGGCCATCACCGATGTGCTCTGCAGGCAGTCAGGAGGTGCGGCCGATGCGCTCTGGAGCGCTCTTTCCGAGTCCGTCGGATTTCATCTGTGGAAGTTGAAGCGTCCTTCCCCCCCAGAGACTGTCCCTATCGTTCAGAGCCCGCAAGAGCTCCTCGCTTGTCTGGATGGTTTGTCGGTTTAGCTCAGGTGCTGGGCGACTAAGTCCTTGAGTGACACCTGGGAACGCGGCCCGAGCTGCGTCACGACCTGTCCAGCGCAGATGGAGCCGATCCGTCCGCAGGTCTCCAAGGCAAGTCCCTGGGTGTACCCGTGCAGAAAGCCCCCGGCATAGAGGTCGCCGGCGCCTGTGGTGTCGATCAGATCTCCCAGTGCATAGGAAGGGATGTCCCAGCGCTGGCTTCCACTGAGCACCACAGACCCCTGCTCGCTGCGGGTCAGTGCGGCCACACTGCAGCAGCCTTTCACCTGCGCGAGTGCGGAGTCGAAATCATCCGTGCTGTAGAGCGATGTGATTTCACTCTCATTGGCGAACAGCACATCCACATGCCCGTTCACCAGTTCAAGGAAGCTGTCGCGGTGCCGGTCGACGCAGAAGCCGTCCGACAGGGAGAGTGCGACCTGGCCGCCCTCGCCCTTGCAGGCTTCAGCTGCAGCGATGAAGGCTCGCTTCGCTGCAGGACTGTCCCAGAGGTACCCCTCCAGATAAAGCACTTTTGTTTGCTTCACCATCGACAGATCCAGGTCATCTGGCTCGAGCTGCGTGGATGCACCCAGATACGTGCACATGGTGCGTTCGGCATCCGGGGTGACGTAGATCAGGCAGCGGGCGGTGGTGGATCCGCTGGTGGCCGCAGGTGTGTCAAAACGTGCACCCACGGCGCGGATGTCGTGACTGAAGATCGATCCGAGCTGGTCATCCCGCACCCGTCCGATGAATCCGACTTGGCCGCCGAGTTGGGCGATGCCCACCATCGTGTTGGCCACCGAGCCACCGGAGGTCTCCAATCCTGGACCACTGGATCGGTAGAGCGCTTCTGCCTGCTGCTCATCAATCAGGGCCATGCCGCCTTTCTGAAGGCCTTGCTGCTCGAGAAATGCGTCATCGGTCTGCACGAGCACATCAACGATGGCGTTGCCGATCCCCACCACGTCAAACGTGGTGGTGGAGTTGGCGAATCGTGATGTGCTCATGGGGGCAGAACGCGTGAATTGGGGCAGTCTCGCTGTTCGTGGCCCCCTC
>JADHMX010000108.1 GCA_016779825.1 Synechococcus sp. BS301-5m-G53
AAACGCATCAGCTCCTGAGCTCCGCTTGAAACTGCTTGCTCAGAGCAGCCCGCACCTTGTCGTGGACCGGTTGGATCTTCTCGTCGGTGAGGGTCTCGTTTTTGCCGCGGTAACGCAGGCGGAAGGCCTGGCTCACCTTGTTGTCACCCAGTTGGTCGCCCTCAAAGCGGTCCACCAGCTCCACCTGCTCCAGCAGGGGTTTGCCCGCCTTGCGGATGGCTTGGATCAGATCGGCTGCTGCACTGGATCGGTCGACCACGACGGCTAAATCCCGCTCACTGAAGGGCACGGTGGGGTAAGGCTTGAAGGCCGGCCTCCAACGGTTGCTGCGGGTGGCGGCATCCAGCAGACGTGTCAGATCCAGTTCAAAGAGGTACGTGGCTTCTGGGAGATCCAGCTCTTCGGCCAGTGCAGGGTGGAGTTGGCCGAAACAGCCCAGGGGCCGTCCTTCAAGGACCAGCGTTGCTGCCCTGCCGGGGTGCAGTCGGGAATCGTCGGTCAGAGGGCGGTCGGTCAGTTCCAACTGCAGGGCCTCCATCACCCTGGTGAGAACACCACGGGCCTGGAAGTAGTCGGGGGCCTGCGGTTTCCCACTGGTCGACCACAGCGAGAGGCGACGATCTCCGCAGATCACGCCACCGAGAACGGCGGTTTGGCTGACAGCCTCTGCCGTTCCGCTGTAGGTGTTGCCGACCTCAAAGACGGAACATCCCCGCTGGGATGCCTTGAGGTTGCGCACGCAGATCTGCAGGTGTTCCTCCCAGAGGTTGGTGCGCAGATGGCTGGTGTCGGCCAGCAACGGATTGCTGATGGCGATGCGTTGTTCTCGCTCCGAACCTGGAACCAGCGACAGGGTGGTGACTTCCTGGAGACCCGTCGCACAGAACAGCTGCCGCAGGCGCCGTTCCGCCTGCTGGCGCGGGGTCAGTGCACCTGGCTCCAAGGGATCAGGCAGATGCGCCTCGAAGCGATCGAAGCCCACCAGCCGAGCCACTTCTTCAATGAGATCAACTTCCCGGTGCAGGTCTTGCCGTCTTGAGGGAGGTGCAATGACCTGCCATCCGTCGTCGTGGGGTGTGAGCTGGCAACCCAGGGCTGTCAGACACTTCTCAATGCTGCTGTCATCGAGGTCTTCAGGGCCATCCGGCCCGTCGAGGGGGCCCAGCAGTTGATGCAGGGCAAGACGTCGCAACAGCACCGGTGCCGGATCTGTGGGGCCTTCTCCACCCACCCAACGGCCCACCTCAGTGCAGCCAAACTCCTGGTTCAACAATGCCGACGCTCGGGCCGAGCAGGCGAGGGTTAACTCCACGGGCAGGCCCTTTTCGTAGCGACTGCTGGCATCGGTGCGTAAACCGATGGCGCGAGCGGATTGGCGTACCCGCGGCGCTGCAAACAGAGCGGATTCCAGCCAGATGTTTCTGGTCTTGGCAGTCACCCCACTCTCCAGACTGCCCATCACCCCGGCGACCGCCACAGGCCGGTCATGACAGGTGACGACCTGAACGCGGCTGTCGAGGGTTCTTTTTTGTTCATCCAGCCCGACAAAGGCTTCCCCATCACGAGCGGCACGGACGGCAAAACTCTGGGCATCAACCGCTTGCCCAGTCAGTTGTTCCAGCACATCGGCATCAAAAGCATGGAGGGGCTGCCCCTGCTCCAGCATCACCAGATTGGTGATGTCGACCACGGCATTCACGCTGTTGACACCGCCGCGCTCAAGCCGCTGTTGCAACCAGGCTGGTGAAGGCTTGGCACCGTCCACCCCATCGATCTTGGTGACGGAATAAAAGCAGCCATCAAGTTCCGCGTTGAGCGGAGAGGCGCTCGGAGCCAGATCCAGATCGGGGAGACTCAGTGCCCCCCCGGTCAGGGCCGCCACCTCACGGGCAATGCCCACCATCGACAGTCCATCAGGACGGTTGGCGGTGATCGCCAATTCGAGAACGGTGTCATCGAGTCCCAGGACTGGTGCCACCGGTGCACCGACAGGAGGCAGCGCTGCTTGTAGGTCGTCAAGGATGGCGATGCCATCGGATTGCTCTGCCAGGCCCAATTCCGCAACCGAACAGATCATTCCGTTGCTGGCGACTCCTCGCAGTTCACCGGCTTTGATCGTTAGTCCAACGGCGGGGAGTGTTGCTCCGACCATGGCGACCGGAACATGTATACCGGCGCGAACGTTGCTTGCACCACAGACGATCTGAGTCGGCTCCTCAGCACCAACGTCAACGCTGCAGACGCTCAACTTGTCGGCGTTGGGGTGTTTCTCACGCTCCAGCACATGTCCGACAACCACGCCCTGGGCCCGTGCGCTGAGGTCATCGACGTCATCCACCTCAAAGCCGGCCATCGACAGACGCTCGGACAGATCCTCCACGGACTCATTCACCTGAACCAGCTGCTTCAGCCAGGAGATGGATACCCGCATCGGATCAAAGCCAGACAGCGCGCGATCTTAGGAAGTCCCCTTTGGGAGAGCTGCTCTGGGGGTGTCGGGTCAGGGGGTAAGCTCGATGTTTGTCAATTCGCTTCGCACCTGCGGCGCAACGTCCTTTATGGCCAAGAACAAGGGCGTCCGGATCGTGATCACTCTCGAGTGCACCGAATGCCGGTCCAATCCCGCCAAGCGTTCACCCGGCGTGTCTCGCTACACGACGGAAAAGAACCGCCGGAACACCACCGAACGGCTGGAGATCAAAAAGTTCTGTCCCCACTGCAACAAGTCCACGCTCCATAAGGAGATCAAGTGACCTTGCAGGTCCGTCTTTCCTCCATCCGTTCCTGAGTCATGTCCAGCTCCTTCTTCAAGAAGCGCCTCTCGCCGATCAAGCCCGGTGATCCCATCGATTACAAGGATGTGGATCTTCTCAAGAAGTTCATAACCGAACGCGGCAAGATCCTTCCCCGTCGCCTCACCGGCTTGACCGCCAAGCAGCAGCGCGATCTCACCAATGCTGTCAAGCGTGCCCGCATTGTTGCTCTTCTGCCGTTCGTGAACCCCGAAGGTTGATCCTCCGGCGTTGAACAATTCCATCCAACCCGGAGACACCGTTGCGGTTGTTCTCAAGGGTTCCCCACTCATCGGCCGTCTTCTGTCTGTTAAGGGCAGCAAGGCGGTTCTTTCTTTTGGCGGTCAACGTCGCGATCAGGGGCTTCCCCTCCGCGACCTGATTGCCATTGATCCGGATCATCTCTTTGACAACACTGTTCTGCCCGCCCCCGAGCGGGTGCAGGACAACGCACCGTCTGCTCGGGCCGTAGTTGAGGCTTGGCAGCTGCTGGAAACGGATCAACCGGGTGGCATGGCTCGATTGAGTCTTTGCGAACTTGGGGAGCTGGTGCTGAACCCCTTCAACCTCGAAGGTCTTGCAGCCCTGTGGTCCTGGATGCATGGGTCCCAGCAGTTGTTCCGCTGGCGTCGTGACCGCCTCGTGCAACCTCTGACTAGGGATGAACGTGCCAACTTGCGGCGACAGCGTCGTTCTGAGCGGCTGGCGCAACGCCATGAACAACGCCAACTCGACCTGCTCCTCGCCGAGCGCGTTCTGACCCACCAGGAACGCGATGAACTGGGCCAGGTTTGGGATGAGCGTTTCAGCCACTGGATTCAGTTGCTGAAGGACAATCCTGCTGGGGTTGGCACAGATCCGGAACTTCAGCAGTGGTCTGAATCCATTTCGATTGGATCAGAAGCCGCTGATCTGCGCCAGTGGTTGATCGTGCGTGGGCTACTGGACCCCGATCAGCCGCTTGCCCTGCGCGGCAGCGTCTGGTCCCGCAGTTTTCCTGCCGACCTCGAGGTAGAAGCAAAACGGCTTGCTGCGCTCGCAACAGAAGAGCAACCGGATGATGCGCAACGGATCGACCTCACCGACCTGGCGACCTACAGCCTCGACGATGCCGGCACCCGAGAAATTGATGACGCGTTGTCGTTGGAGCGGCGGGATGGGTGCGATTGGATCTGGATCCATATCGCTGATCCAAGCCGGTTGATCAGCATCGACTCTCCCCTCGATCTGGAAGCCAGACGACGGGCCACCAGCTTGTATCTGGCGGACGGGGTGATGCCGATGTTGCCCCTGGAACTGGCGGCTGGCCCCCTCAGCCTTCGGGCTGGTGTGCGTTGTGCAGCGCTCAGTGTGTCCGTCAGGCTTGGGGTGGATGGTGCCGTGGAGGAGCACAGGATTGTGCGCAGCTGGGTCAAACCGCGCTACGGACTCACCTATGCCGATGGTGATGAGTTGATCGAGTTGGCCCCTCCTGGCGATGAGGCCTTGTCGGATTTGTCGCGACTGCTGTTGCAACGCATGCGTTGGCGACGCGCCAAGGGAGCGGTGATGTTTGACCGGCCCGAGGGACGCTTCCGCCGAAGTGATGAAGGGTTGTCGCTGCAGGTGATTGACCCTTCACCCTCCCGCTTGATGGTGAGCGAAGCAATGTTGCTGATGGGAGCCGTGGTCGCCAGTTTTGGCCAACAGCATGATCTCCCGCTTCCGTACCGCAGCCAGCCCGCAGCGGAGCTGCCCTCCACCGATGAACTTGATCGAATTCCAGAAGGACCAGCACGCGATGCAGCCATCAAGCGCTGCCTGAGCCGTGGCGTTCAGGGCACGCGACCGATGCCACATTTCAGTCTTGGACTGGAGGCCTATGTGCAGGCGACATCACCGATACGGCGTTATGCCGATCTTGTGGCTCACCGTCAGATCATTGCCCAGCTCTCGGAGTCTGCACCGATGGGAGAGGAGCGACTGGGGGAATTGATCGACGATCTCGACGATCCGCTACGCCAATCCATCCAGATCAGTCGTGAGGATCAGCGCCATTGGCAGCAGTTGTGGTTTGCCGAGCGCCAAAGCACCGTCTGGTCGGCCCAATTCCTGCGTTGGCTGCGTCCTCAGGATCGTTTGGCCCTGGTCCACGTCAGTGATCTGGCGATGGACCTGGTGGGATGTGTGACCGCCTCAAACCCTGAGCCTGGAGACACCCTGGAGCTCAGAGTGGGCCGCGCTGATCCAGTGCGTGGTGAGTTGCAGCTTCAGATCAGTTGATCCAGAACTCCTGTCACTCGGACCCAGGGACCCCAGGGATTTTTGATGCCGCGAAGGTTGACGATTCGACCGGAGTGATCCGAGTTGGAAAGCCAGTGATGAATCGCCGGTTCCAGGGTGATCAGGGGCCAGATCCCCTCTGAGGTCTGCAACTCATAGCCCTCTTCAGCATTGCCTGTGAGCCAACCACTCAGACCAGTCTCATGGCGTTGTTCTGGTGCCTGGTTCAGGTCTGGAGGGGTGAGCTCCTTGGCCTGTTGGCCTGCAAGACGGGACAGTGCATCCAGATGTGCTGGTTCAGCCAGGCCCTGCTCTTGGGCCTTCACCCAGTGTGGGTGCCAGACCGGCCAGTCCCAGATCGGCAGAACGGCCGCAGGGGCTTGGGGGTCGTGAATCAG
>JADHMX010000109.1 GCA_016779825.1 Synechococcus sp. BS301-5m-G53
ATGTGGGCCAGCAAAATCGGATTGCCGGCCTACGACGACACCCTGGTGACGGAACTGTTGCAGCTGCTGGCAACAACCGGAGCTGACTACTGCAAGGCCTTCCGCCTTCTGTCGACGCTTCCCAGCGCTGTCTCCGAGCTGACTCCAAGCTTCTACCGGCCTTGCCCGGACGAGCTCGCTGGCCGATGGCAGGGCTGGCTGGGTCAGTGGCGCAGCAGCCTGGAAGCCCAAGGCAATCTCAGCGAGACGTCGGCAGCGATGCAGCAGGTAAATCCTGCCATCACCTGGCGCGAGTGGCTGGTCGCGCCGGCCTACCAGCGAGCGGAGCTCGGAGACATGAGCCTCATCCATGAGCTGCAGCAGGTGTTCAGCAACCCCTACGACGACCCATCAGACGCCGTTCTGTCGACATACGGCAAGCTGCGACCGCGTGAGCTGTTCAATGCCGGTGGAATTTCTCACTACAGCTGCTCCTCATGACCGCTGCCATGCCCCCACAACCCGGTGCGGCCGATCGCCTACGAGCTCTACTCCGCCAAAACACCTGCCACGTCATGCCCTGCTGCTTTGATGCCCTGTCAGCACGTCTGGTGGAGCAAGCCGGCTGTCCGCTCACCTTTATGAGCGGGTTCTCCGTGGCTGCCGCCCGCGCCGGACTGCCCGACACCGGTCTTCTGACGGTGACGGAGATGCTCGATCAAGGACGCTCGATCTGCGATGCCGTGTCGATCCCGGTGATTGGTGACGGCGACACAGGCCATGGCAATGCTGCCAACGTGCAACGCACCATGCACCAGTTCGCCAAAGCTGGGTTCGGCGGAATCATGCTGGAAGACCAAGTGGCCCCAAAGCGTTGCGGGCACACTGGCGTGAAGGAAGTGGTCGATCGCGACACTGCGATCGCGAGGATCCATGCAGCGGTGGAGGCACGCAACCAGGGAGCCGATCTGGTGATCGTGGCGCGGACGGATGCCCGCTCCGCCATGGATGAAAGCCGAGGCGAGACAGGGGCCCTCGAGGAAGCACTCTGGCGTCTGAAAGCCTTCGCTCAACTCGGCGCCGATGTGCTGTTTCTTGAGGCCCCCCGCAGCGAGGAAGAAATGCTCAGGTTTTGCCAGGAGGTGCCCGGTCTGCACATGGCCAACATGCTCGAAGGTGGCATCACGCCGCTTCTGAAACCCGATCGGCTGGGTGCCATGGGCTTTGATCTGGTGGCCTACCCCCTCACCCTCCTGTCAACGGCAGCCTTCGCGATGCGAAAAGCCCTGGCTGACCTCAAAGCTGGCAACACTCCTGAGACGATGCTCAGCTTTCAGGAACTGAAAGCACTGGTTGGGTTTGAAGCCGACAACGCCATGGGGGGATGACATCAACAGCAAACGGTATGCATCAGAATCAGCGATTGCAGCAACTGATTCATCTGAGCATCTTCTGGATGGAACAGTTGACAACTATCTGCCCTGCTCTGACAAAGCGAACACCAACTCCAAAGGTTTATCCATTGATGTCTGGCGTCGCGTCGCCGAGAACATCAACAGGCCATACACCATTGTCTCGCTGCCCACCTTCAGCCAAGCAGTTGATGCAGCCGCCTTTGGTTCAGTTGACCTGATCGCCTCCTGCCACAAAATCACACCCGAGCGACTTGAGCTCGTTGAATTCTCGGTTCCCTGCAAATCGGGATTGGCACACAGCTCCTTGAAGACACAATCATCAAAACGTCGCTGATCACCCTGCTTGTCATCAGCGGATTGTCCGCCCTAGGTGTTGGTTCTCTGGAAAAAACTTTGATGGGATGAGTGGCTTCAGCGGCAAACAATCGACCCGCCTCACCAAGGCCTGGATCATGTTTCTGCTCGGCAGGGGAGTCGACAAACTCCTGCACCAAAACCAACGGGCTCATGCACTGATCGTGCTCGCGAGCGGGATCCGAATTCTATTTCTTTCCATTCTCGTTGGCACAACAGCTGCGTTGATTTTTGAAGACCGCAAACCGATGGATGCCAACAACATCAACAAGTTGTATTTAATTAAAATTTTACCGGAAGATGTCGCCGTCAAAGCAGGCACAAAAATGCATGATTGGTTGTTGAATCAGGTCGAGACTCACAATCTCGATCAAGCAAGCCACAGCGGCATTGTTGCCACCGAACGCAAAGGAGCATTCTCCGAAGCGCTCGACTCCAGACTTGCAAACTACATCCTTTCAGCCGTCTCGGTTTTAACGCAAGTTCTTCAAAACGTGGACGAACCTGACAACTAATGGATCTCCCTCGAGATGCCAAACAAAACCCCGCAAGCCTTCATTTTCGGAGCCAATCTCGATCCAAGAACAAAACAATCCATCAACATTGCATTATCAAGACTGAACTATGAAGGCGACACAGCCAGGCTGGAAACCAGCTGGTAACAAACATCCGCGCGGGCCTCAAACAACCATGAGTCGAGAAGCCAGCGTGGTCCGGTCATCCCCGTTGATCAGCGCCAGCAGTAGCAGCACCCGCGCTTTCTGGGGACTGAGATCACCCGCTGGCAGCAGACCAAGCCGAGCGTGATCCTCACAGCGGTGCACAGGCCCCATCCCGCAACGGTTCGCGCGAAGCATGAGAGGACGGTGCCCCTGCCATTGCGCAAGCGCATTCCGTTCCACTGCTGACAATTGCCCAGCACCGGTCCCGGTGAACACCAGCCCTTGCACCCCAGCCGACAGCAACGCTGGAATCAACGCTTCAGAGGGTTGCACGCATCCGTGCAGGATCACCACCTGAGGCCAGATCGTCGGCAGCGACAGACCAGCAAAAGGAACCGACGCGCTCCGTTCCACTCCAGACAGATGAACACCGAAGTCATCGACCCAACCCAAGGGGCCTCGTGCTGCACTGTGAAAGGCACCGACCCCCTGCGTGGCGCGTTTCGCAACATCACGGGCCCTGTGGATCTGGCCATCCATCACCACCATCACGCCACGGCCGCGCGCCTCTGCACTGACGGCCACCTGAACAGCCTGGTAGAGGTTCAGGGGGCCATCGGCACTGAGAGCGGACGCAGGCCGCATGGCCCCCACCAACACCACAGGCCGGGGGTCGTCGATCAGAAGTTGCAGCAGCCAGGCCGTTTCCTCCAGGGTGTTGGTGCCATGGGTGATCACCACCCCCGCCAGGCCAGGATCATCCGCCAGGGACTGCCGAATCCGTTCCACCAGAGAGCGCCAATGGCTGAAACGGAGGTCGGCGCTGTCCACATTGGCGATCTGTTCCACCTGGATCTCGGCCAGTGAGGCCAACTCCGGCAAGGCATCCAGCAGACCCTCGGCATCGATCACCCCCGCGGCATAGCGATGCAGCTGAGTCGACTCAGGCGCTGTTCCGGCGATGGTGCCACCGGTGCCGATCAGGAGGAGCCGAGGATGTTGCATGGCCGATCAATCAGGACGGGATGGGAAGGCTGGAGGCCGGCTGAGTGGGGCATCCGGGGGAGGCTCACCGTTGAGGAGTGGGGCATCCAGCAACGCGCATTGGGCGTAGGGAGAGCGCGGGAACCACTGATCGTCACGCTGCACCGGCACACCGTCATCCGCATCGCTGCGGTAAGCAGCTAGGTCTGAAAAGAATGACTCGAGCACCAACCGTCTGGCGGCCACGGGTCTGAGCTGCGCGGACGGACCCAGCAGCAGCACCATCACCAAGACCGATCCGGCCAAGACAACGGTGCACTGGGTGACGCGCCGCTCGCTGCGCTTCAGGGCTGCCGAGAGCTCTGGGATGAGGCGTTCGAGGGTGTGCGCCATGCACAGCAGCAGGAACGGCAGCAGCACCATGCCGGCGTACACATGGAACACAAACAGATTTTTCATCACCACCAGCCAGAGCACAGCAGTCCCCCCGGTACTCCAGAGCATCTGGCGACGGAAGGTCAGCGCCTGCTCAGGCAGGGCAGGGGGGATTGAGCCAGCAGCCGAGGAGAGCCGTCTGCGCCTAGTGACGAGGCGCGTCAGCATGAGCACCGCCGCGACCAGCAAAAGCGGCAACATGAACTCCGTGCTGTAAGCGATCAGTTTGGGCAGTGCCCCCCCCCAACCAGCGGGTGCGCTCAAGAGCTCGCTCGGAAAACCCATTCCCGCTAAGGCCAAGTCTGCGCAGAGCTGACTGCACCACCGTCGTGCTGGTCCAGCTCACAGCATTGAGGCGGGCTTCCCAAACGATGTTGTAAGCGGTTGCGACGCCAACGGTTGCGAAGGCGATCGGCACGCCCAGCCACAAACCCCTGCGCCGGCCGGCCAGACCCCGCTGCAACGGCAACACCAGGGAGGCGATCAGCACGACCGCAGACCGACCGCTCAGGGCGGCCAGGCACACTGCCGCCCAGTACCAGCGCAGATCAGGCTGATCAGGAAGAACCTTGCGCACCACCACGAGCAGCAGCAGCACGTAGGCCAGCAACGCAGGCTGGTCGAAGTGGAACATGTTGCGGTACTGCAGCACCACCGGGGCTGAGAGCGTGAACAGCAGGGAGGCCATCGCCACCGGCCGGGAGAAACGCAGGGCCCGAAGCCACCACCACAGCACCAGAGCTGTGGCGATAAAAATCACATTCATCCACTGCCGAGCGGCATACAGCCAAGCCGCCCCATCAGCGGCCCAGGGCGAAAGCAGCCATCGACTCAAAACCGCGAAGACGATCGGGTAGCGATTGAAGTACTCGAGGTGCGTGGAACCATCTGAAGTCAGCCACTCACAGGAATAACCAACGCCGCCGTTGGCCAGGCTGCTGTGACGGGCGATGGCCAGGGAGTGCAGCGACACCCAGTTGAAATGCCCTTTCTGAAAGAAATCAACGATCGCTGGCTCTAACAGAAAGAGCACGGCCGCGAGCACCATGGCGATGCCGATTGGCCAGTGCCGGGTTCGCAGACCTTGCAGCCGTCGATGCATCACATGCGGTCCAGGGTGGGGATGCCCAGAAGGCCGAGGCCCGATTTGAGCGTGTCGGCGGTCAGCCGGCAAAGCGCCAGCCGGGAGGGGAGGGCCTCCGCGTCAGCCTTGAGCACAGGCACCTGGTCGTAGAAGCGGTTGAACACCTGGCTGAGCTCGAACAGGTAGCTGCAGAGGCGGTTGGGCAAGAGCTCTTCCTCCACCTCGGCAATCACTGCATCGAACTTGAGCAGCTCGCGCACGAGGGCCCATTCCTGGGGTTCGCTGAACTGCAGATGGCCCATCGACACCTCCAGGTCACCCCCTTTGCGGGCGATGCCGGCGATGCGCACCACCGCATACAGCAGGTAAGGGGCCGTGTTGCCCTGCAACGCCAG